>NZ_KE148341.1:54449-54702 GCF_000410615.1 Novosphingobium sp. B-7
GGCGCGCAAGCTCTGTTGATACAGCGGGTTGGCTGCCAGGGCATCGGCGCGCGCCTGTTCCAGCGTGGCTGGCATCGGGCCCAGCGCGGGCGGCGGCGCCAAGGGTCCAGGATCCTGCCCTACCACCGCGCGATAGTTTGCCGTGGCGGTATCGAGCGTTGCCTGCGCGGCGGCCAGGGTCGCCCCCGCGCTGGCACGCTGCGCCTCAAGCTGGGCGACATCGGTGCGGGTGGCCTTGCCCAGGCGATAGCGC
>NZ_KE148341.1:54869-60220 GCF_000410615.1 Novosphingobium sp. B-7
CCGCGGCGCGCAGCCGCGAAGAGACCCGGCCGCCGGTCCAGATCGGCAGGCTGGCGGAAACGGTGCCGCCTGCGCCCCGATCATAATCGAAGCGGTCATAGCCGGCCGCCCCATCGGCGGCGGCAGTGATCCGCCCCGCCGCGCGTGCCTGTTCGGGCGTTTCGGCCAGCCCATCCTGCCGCGCGCGGGCCGCCGCCAATGTTGGGTTGCCGAGATAGGCCGCCTCCACCGCATCGCGCAGGGTTTCCGCCTGGACGGGCGCCGATGCCAGCGCGGTGGAAAGCGCTACGGCAACCATAAGCCGCTTACTCATGGTGCAACGCCCAGGCCGGGGTCGCCCGCGCGGCGCGCAGAGACTGGGCGATCACCGTAAGCACGGCAATGGCCAGCGCCAGGAGCGTTGCGGCAACGAAGTACAGCGGCGAGAGCGCAATGCGATCGCTGAAACCGGCCAGCCATTGCCGCATCGCAACCCATGCCAGGGGCCAGGCAATCACGTTGGCGATCAGCACCGGACGCAGGAACTGGCCGACCAGCAGCTTGACCACATCGCGCGAGGAGGCGCCCAGCGCCTTGCGGATGCCGATCTCTTTCACGCGCCGCGAGGTATTGAACGAAGCAAGCCCCCACAGGCCAACGCAGCCGATCAGCACAGCGAGCACCGAGCCGATGGTGAAGAGATTGGCGGCGTGGTCATCATCCTCGAACAGCTTGGCAAGGTCCTGATCGGCAGGCGCCGCGTCAAACGGTACTTCCGGGGCGATCTTGCGCCATGTGTCGCGCACCGCATCCATCGCGGCATCCATGCGTCCGGCATAGCGCGCGGTGATCACCGGCGCGCCAAGGTAATGGCTCCAATAGGTGTAATAGGTGGCGTCCATCGGCACGTGCGGCGAAAAGAACCGCATGTCGTCCACCACGCCGATGATCGTGCGCGGCTGCCCCTTGCCCAGCGTCTTGCCGACCGCCTCCTGTGCAGAGCGGAAGCCAAGCACGGCAACGGCTGTCCGGTTGATCACGATCGCGCGGTTGTCCTTGCTCTTGGTGCCATAGGAATCGTCAGCCCCGTGCTGGTCGTCGAATACGCGGCCGGCGATCACCCGCGCGCCATAGGTGGCAAAGAAGCCGCGACCGACCACGATCTCGCGCAGCGAAGGTCCAGAGCCAGGTTGGCCAGGGATTTCGATGTTGCTGGCATTGTTGTTGCCAAAGCCACCGGCGGCACTGTCAGCAATCCCGACCGCGCGGATCATTGGCAAACCGGCGATGGCATCGCGCATGGTGTCTTGCTGCCCCTCGCTCAACCCCGCCATGCTCTTGACCACGATCAGCCCATCGCGGGCGAAGCCGAGATCGGCCTGACGCAGATGGCGGGTCTGTGCCACCAGCACCAGGGTTCCGGTGATGAAGGCCGTGGCGAGCGCGAACTGGAACACGACAAGCATTTCACGCAGCCTGGCGCCGGTGCGGCCGCCCCCGGGCGAACGCGCCGATGCCAGCACGGCAGCAGCGGGAAAGCGGGAAAGCAGCACGGCGGGATAGAGCCCCGCGCCAATTCCGACCACGATGGACAGCACCAGCAACGCCGGCACGACGGTGGCATAGGGGATCGACAATGCCAGGCCCGCTGCGGCATTGACCAGCGGCAGGCCCAGTTCTGCCAGTGCCAGCGCGACCAGCGCAGCAAGCGCCGTGGTGAGAATGGCCTCTCCGGCAAACTGGCGCACCAGCATGCTGCGGCTGGCGCCGAGGACCTTGCGCATGGCCACTTCGCGGGCGCGCAGGCCGGCGCGCGCCGTGGCCAGGTTCACATAATTGACGATCGCGATCAGCAGAGTGAGCGCGCCGACCACGCCGAGCGTCACGATCGTCTGGCGCATGCTCGCCATTTCGCGCCCCGCCGGGGTCAGGTGCAGATCGGTGAGCGGCAGCAGCGTGAGTTGCATGGTCTTGTCGGCATTGGCGCCCAGATCCCTCGTTCCGTGGCGGACCACGAAGGCTGGCATCCGGGCGGCAAAGGCCTTGGCCGCAGCGGCGTTGGGAAAGCGCAGATAGGTGTTAACCGAGGTGCTGCCCCAGTGATACCACCAGTCTTCGTTGCCCTTGGGCGCCCCCTTGGGGCTGCGCGCGAGCATCGTGAACTTGAGATCGGTATTGCGTGGCAACGGGGCAAACACCCCGGCGACGCGATAGGATGCGGTGCCGGCGCCGATGTTGAGCGTGAGCGTCTGGCCAACCGCATCGGTGCTGCCGAAGTATTTGCGGGCCATGTTGGCATCGATCAGCACGTTGGACGGATCGGCGAGCGCACGCCCGCCTTCGCCCTGCAGCATGGGCAGGTCCATCACCTCGAAAAACTGCGGATCGACCCAGGCAAGGTCCTCGGCCGTGCCGATCCCGCCGCGCAGCACTGTGGCGCCCACGCCATTGATGCTGGTGCCTGAAAGCCCGGGAAAATCGGCCTTCATTTCCTCCAGCAGGCCGCCCATCGTATTGGGATAGGCACCGTTGAACGGGCTGTCGGGCATGTGCCACACCGTTTGCACGATGTAGACCTGGTCGTGGCGCGGCAGCCATGTCTCGTAGCTTGTCTCGAACCTGACATAGAGGCCCAGCACCAGAAACACGGCAATCCCGATCGCCAGACCGCCGACATTGAGCGCGGCATAGAGCCGGTGGCGCGTGAGCGAACGATATAGCGTAAGAAAGGCAAAGCGGTTCATCGGCGTGCCTCCTCAGATCGCGCGGGCGAGCGAGGCGACGATGCGCCCGTCGAGCATGTCGATCCGCCGTCGCGCGATGTCGGCATGGCTGGGCGAATGCGTAACCATGATGATCGTGGCGCCATCGGCATTGAGGCTGGTGAGAATATCCATCACCTGCTGCCCGTTTTCGGTGTCGAGATTGCCGGTCGGCTCGTCGGCCAGGATCAGCTTGGGTTCGCCCACGATGGCGCGGGCAATGGCGGCGCGCTGCTGCTGCCCGCCGGAAAGCTGGTGCGGATAGTGGCGCGCGCGGTGGGATATGCCCACCCGGTCCATCGCGGCGGCGACGCGGCCCTTGCGATCGCCACCGGCGTCCTTGCGATAGATCAGGCCCAGTTCAACGTTCTCGGCGATGGTCAGCTCGTCGATCAGATTGAAGCTCTGGAACACAAAGCCCAAAGTCATCGCCCGAAAGCGGGCCAGCTCTGCTTCCTTGAGCGCGACGAGATCGCGATCGCCGAACAGATAGCGCCCGGCCGTGGGGCGATCGACCGTGCCCAGCGTATTGAGCAACGTGGATTTTCCGCAACCGGACGGCCCCATGATGGCGACGAATTCGCCCGCTGCCACGTCCAGGTTGATGTCGGCGAGCGCGGTCGTTTCCACCTCGTCGGAAACATAGCGGCGCTGGATATTCTCTAGGCGGATCATGCTGGGCCCTTTGGTCAGCGAAGGTTGATGATGTCGCCCGTGATGGACGATGTGTTGGTGGTCACGATGCGGTCTCCCGCGTCCAGCCCGGCCAGGATTTCCACCTGCGCGGGGTTGCGCCGGCCGACTTTGATCGCGCGGCGCCGGGCATGGCGGCCATCAGCGTCGACCACGAAGGCCGACGTGCCGCCGCCGCTGTCGAGCCAGCCGCCCACCGGGGCCACCAGCGCCTTGCTGGTTGCGCCCAGGGTGGCGCGGATATCCATGGTCTGGCCGCGGTTGAGGCCCTGTGGCACGGGGCCGACAAAGCCCAGTTCGATGTGGAAACGGCCATTGGCGACGGCGGGCAGGACTTTGCTGACGACCAGACCGATGCCGGCGTCGCCCTTGGCCTGCTGGCCCACGGCAACGCGGCCGAGATAGTATTCGTCCACGTCGGCCACCAGTTTCCAGGCGCCTTCGCTATCCACCTGCGCCACATGGTCGCCCGCCTTGAGCGTCTGCCCGGGCTGGATCACCAGGTTGCCCAAGCGGCCAGTGACCGGCGCGCGCACCACCAGGGCATCCAGTCCGGCGCGCACCGCGGCAAGGTTGCCACTCAAGCGCGCGCGCGTGTCGGCCAGGCGTGAGGCCTGGAGCCCGGCGGTCTGGTCTTCACGGTCCTGCCCCGCACGCAGCTGGCCCAGGCGCTTGCGCTGGTAATCGGCCTCTTCCTGGTAGCTTTTCACACCCTCGTCAGACACGAAACCCTGATCGTGCAACTGCTGGCGGATCGCCAGGTCGCGCCGCGCCTTGAGCAGGTCATAGTTGGCCGAGGCGGTCTGCGCTGCCCGGTCGAGCCGGCTGCGCTCCAGCGACAGTTCATCGCCGGTCAGGGTGCCCAGCTGGCTGGCGATTTCCGCCTCGCGGGTCAGCACGTCGAGCTTGAGCGTGGGATTGACCAGCGTGGCCAGCGGTTGGCCGGCCGTGACCCAGGCGCCGTCCTGCACCAGCAATTTCTCCACCTGGCCGCCCGACAGCGTATCGACGAGTGTGGTGACCTTGGGGGCGACCGAGGCGCGGATCGGCAAATAGTCCTCGAACGGCGCGCGCACCACGGTGCCGGTCTCGATCGTGGCTGCTGAGATATCGGTCGATCCGGCCGCAGGCAGCAGTTGCCAGGTCAGTCCTGCCGCCAGCACGATCGCCACGCCGCCTGCCACCCAGCGCCAGCGACGGCTGGCGCGAGGCCGCGTGACGCGGCGGTCCATGCCGGCACCAGGGGAAGGCGATTCGGAAGATGCTCCATTGCTCATGCGGACAGTATCGCAAAGCGTGGCAAACATTCCTAAAGCACTGATAATACAACCAACATTAGACCATGCTGGACAAGCCTCGTTGCGATATCGCACACACTGTCCGGAAATGGACAGTCCCACGCCCCCGTCAAGCCCGCCCCGCGTCCTGCTGATCGACGATGATCGCGACGTGCATCAGGCCGTCGCCGTCCTCTTCGGCCGCGCCGGGATCGAGCTGGTCAGCGCGATGCAGCCCGAAGAGGCTTACTCGGCGTTGGAGCTGGCGCCAGCCGACGCGATCCTGCTCGATCTCAATTTCACACGTGGCCGCACCCACGGCGAGGAAGGCTTCGCCGCGCTGGCCCGGCTCTTGGGCGATGATGCGGATGCGGCCGTGGTCGTGATCACCGGGCACAGCGGCATCCGCATCGCCGTGGCCGCGATGCAGGCCGGTGCGATCGATTTCGTGATGAAGCCATGGCGCAACGAGGAACTGCTCGAGCGCGTGCGCGCGGCGCTGGCCCATCGCCAAAGGCGGCGGGAAATCGCGGCGCTGCGCCAGCACGATGGCACTCCGGCCGATCCACCGCGCCTGCTCGGCGCCAGCGCAGCAATCGAGCGTGTGCGCGACCTCGTCCGGCGGGTCGGGCCGACAACC
>NZ_APCQ01000047.1:0-6064 GCF_000410615.1 Novosphingobium sp. B-7
CGGCTGCGGCGCATCGGGTTCGGGCGCCGGGGGCGCAGCGTCGGTTTGCGGCGCGGCCGGCGGCGGGGGCGGCTTGTTTTCGTCTTCCACCACCTGGCTTGCTTGCGCCTCGTCGGGCGCACGCGGGGCACTGGCGCCATATTGCGCGGCAAAGGTATTGTACCGGGCGGCCATGCGCTGCTGCACGTTGCCGCCCCAGCCCTTTTCCAGTTCCTCCAGCGCGGCCATCGCCTTGGCCGGATCGAACAGATAGGTCATCACGTCGCGCGCGATCGGATAGGCGCTGGGCGAGCCGCCGCCATGCTCGATCGCCACGGCGCAGGCATAGCGCGGCTTGTCGAACGGCGCGAAGCAGATGAAGTGGCCATGGTCGCGCCGCTTCCATTCCACGTTCTTGCCATTGCCGTGTTGCAGGCCGACGACCTGCGCCGTGCCGGTCTTGCCGGCCATCAACACGCCATCGATGGGGATGCGCGCCTTGCCCGCCGTGCCGCGCCCGTTGACCACTTCGTTCATTGCCGCATGGATCAGATCGAGGTGATCCTGGGCAAAACCCATCGAGGGTGGGGACGGGGCATGCTTGTCGAGCATCAGGCGCGGGGTAAGTTGCAGGCCCGAGGCGATGCGCGACACCATCGTTGCCTGCTGCAGCGGGTTCACCAGCATATAGCCTTGGCCGATAGTGGCATTCACAGTGTCATAGATCGCCCATTCCTTATGGTACTTGCGCAGCTTCCACGCGGGATCGGGCACCGTGCCATAGGATTGGCCGGGATAGGGCATGGGGAATTCCTGGCCCAGGCCCAGCCGCCGCGCCATGGCGGCGATCTTGTCCATGCCGATCTGCTGGGCGAAGTGATAGAAATAGACGTCGCATGACTGGTAGATGCCCTTGAGCATGTCGGTCTGGCCGTGGCCGTGATGGTTCCAGCAGTGGAACACGCGGTTGCCCACGCGCAGGCCCCCGGCGCAGTTGACCGAGGCCTTGGGATCGAGCCCGGCTTCCAGAAACGACAGCGCCACCAGCGGCTTGACCGTGGAGCCGGGGGGATAGAGCCCGCGCAGCACCTTGTTGCGCAAGGGCACGTGGTCGTCTTCCGACAGCATTTTCCATTCGATGCGGCCAATGCCGTCGGAAAAACTGTTGGGATCGTAGCACGGCATCGACACCATCGCGAGGACGTCACCGGTGGCGCAGTCCATTACCACGACCGAGCCGGATTCCAGGCCAATGCGCCGCGCCGCATAGTCCTGCAGCCCGCCCAGGATGGTGAGCTGGATCGGCTGGCCGGGCACGTCTTCGCGCGTGCCCAGGTCGCGCACCACGCGGCCAGTTGCCGTGGCCTCTACCCGGCGCGCGCCAGGCACCCCGCGCAGGCGGGTTTCGAAATGCTTTTCAAGACCATCCTTGCCGATCTTGAAACCCGGTGTGATGAGCAGCGGATTGTGTTCGCGCTCGTAATCCTCGGCAGAGGCGGGACCGACATAGCCGACCAGATGCCCCACCGAAGGCCCGGTGGGATAATAGCGCGAATAGCCGCGCTGCGGGATCACGCCGGGCATCTCGGGCAGGCGCACGCTGACGGCGGCAAACTTGTCCCAGTCCAGCTTGGCGGCCACTTCCACCGGCTGGAATCCGCGCACCTTGTCGAGCTTGTCCTTGATGTCGCTGACCTTGTCCGCCGTCAGCCCGAGCAGGCCCGACAGCTTGGACAGGGTATCGTCGGGATTGACCAGACGATCGGGGATCACGTCGACGCGGAAATCGGCACGGTTGGAGGCCAGCGCGGCGCCATTGCGATCGAGTACCCAGCCGCGCCGCGGCGGGATCAGCGACAGGTTGACGCGGTTGCTTTCCGACGCCGCCTTGTACTTGTCGTTTTCGAACACCGCGAGATAGCCAAGCCGCGTGGCCAGCAGCACGCCGACGCTGGCCTGGGCCATGCCCAGCACGAACGTGCGGCGTTCAAAGCGGTTGGTCAGGATTGCCGAAGTCAACGGCAGCTTCTGCTTCACGTCACAGCCTTTTGAGGGGGAGCAGGCGAATGCGATCGAGCAGCGCGACAATGCGCGTGACCACGGGATGAAGCAGCACGGTCAGCAGCACCTGCGGACCGACCGTGACGGGCAGGGGATAGCTGGTGACCAGACCGGCAAAGGCCGCCGTGAGCACGACATAGGCGCTCAGCAGCGTGGCAGCGGTCAACCAATCCTGGATAAAGCCGCGCCACAGGAACTTTTCATCGATCACGTCCATCGCCAGCATGGTGAGGGACCACAGCACGATGCCGCTGCCAAACGGCTGCCCGCTGTAAAGATCATCGAACAGGCCCAGCGGCAGCCCGGCCCAGATCGGCAGCAGCGTGGGCCGCAACAGACGCCAGCCCAGCAGGGTCATGAAGCCGAGCGGTGGCAGCACCGGCGCCGAGGCGACCACCGGCGAGAACGTCACCATCGATGCCAGCATGATCGACAGCCACGGCAAGCCCTTGGCCAGAAATGGCAATGGCCCGCGATTGAGGCGTCGCCGCACAAGGTCTTCGGGCCGTGCGGGCAGAAAGGGGAGCGGCATCGCGGGCGGCCTTACGGGGTGTTATCGTCGGCCGGCGGCGGGGGCGCGGCCTTTTGCGCGGCCACCAGCGCGGCCTTGGCATTGGCCTGCCAGGCGGGCAGCACCACCACGAAATCAGCATCGGCCGGATCGCTGGCCAGGTGGCCCGTGGCGCCATCGCGGTGCGGCTGGGTGGCGACGGCCACCGGGATGCCCGGCGGATAGAGCCCGCCCGAACCCGACGTGACAAAGACATCGCCCACGTGCAGCGTGGCAACGCCGGTGTTGATCAGGCGGATTTCGATCTTGCCGTTGGCGCCGCCCTGGACGAACGCGGTCAACCCATCGGACGCACGGCGCACCGGCACCACGTTATCAGGATCAGTCACCAGCAGCACGCGCGCGGTATCCGGCCCTGTTTCCACCACGCGGCCGATCAGGCCACCGGCGGCGCGCACCGGCTGGCCGGTCTGCACGCCCTGGTGGGTGCCCACGGACAGCACGGCAAAGCGCCGGGTGGAGGTGGCAGTAGAACCGATCAGGCGCGCGCCGGTCACCGGCTTGAACGCGGGGTCGACAATCCCGAGCAGCGCCTTGAGCCGGGCATTTTCCTGTTGCAGCGCATGCATCGTCACTGCATCGGCCCGCGCGGCCTGCACTTCGCGGGTGAGAGCGGCGTTCTGGCGGCCGGCGTTGAAATAGGCGCCGATCGCCGCGAACACACCCTGGCTGGCGCTGCGCGTTTCCGCGCCCGCCTGGCCCAGGGGGCGCGCCACTTCGCTCGCGGTGGTGCGGGCAAAGGCAAAGGCTTCCGGGTTGAACATCGATACGCCAAGCACAACGAGACCCGCCACGACGCCCAGAATGGCGATCACGTAGCCAGTAAAGATCCCGTATTGCGCCCTGCGCGAAAAGCCCGGGCGCCGGTCAGGCGACCGCGCCATGATATTCTACCCCTGATACTCTACACTATGCCAAAGCCAGAGACGCGATGAAGGCCGGCTGAACCGTCCTGGCACCGCGTGCATCCTTGGCTGCAATCCCGGCATTCCTCAGGCGGTCATTAGCACGCCGCGATAGATCGGATCTTCCATGGCGCGGCCGGTGCCGAGTGCCACGCACGACAGCGGATCTTCCGCCACGCTCACCGGCAGACCGGTTTCCTCGCGCAGGTGCTCGTCCAGCCCGCGGATCAGCGCGCCGCCGCCGGTCAGCACGATGCCCTGGTCGACGATGTCGGCGGCCAGTTCGGGCGCGGTGTTTTCCAGCGCGATGCGCACGCCTTCGACGATGGCGCCGATCGGTTCAGACAGCGCCTCGGCCACGTTGGCCTGGGTGATGGTGATTTCCTTGGGCACGCCGTTGACCAGGTCGCGGCCCTTGATGTGGATCGTTTCACCAATGCCATCGGCGGGCATCGTGGCGATGCCGTAATCCTTCTTGATCCGCTCGGCCGTGGCTTCGCCGATCAGCAGGTTGTGATGGCGGCGCACATAGCTGACAATGGCTTCGTCCATCTTGTCCCCGCCGACACGCACCGAGGTGGTATAAGCCAGGCCGCGCAGCGAGAGCACGGCCACTTCGGTGGTGCCACCGCCGATGTCGACCACCATCGAGCCGACCGGCTCGGTGACGGGCATGTCGGCACCGATCGCGGCGGCCATCGGTTCGAGGATCAGATAGACTTGGCTGGCGCCGGCATTGCTGGCCGCGTCGCGGATCGCGCGGCGTTCCACCGAGGTGGAGCCTGAGGGCACGCAGATCACGATTTCCGGGTAGCGCAGCAGGCTCTTGCTGCCGTTCACCTTGCGGATGAAATGCTTGATCATTTCTTCCGCCACTTCGATGTCGGCAATCACGCCGTCGCGCAGCGGGCGGATCGCCTCGATGCTGTCGGGCGTCTTGCCCATCATCATCTTGGCGTCATCGCCCACGGCCTTGACCTTTTTGATGCCGTTCAGCGTTTCGATGGCAACGACCGAGGGTTCGTTGAGAACAATGCCGCGATCCTGGACATAGACGAGGGTATTCGCCGTGCCGAGGTCGATCGCAATGTTCTGGGAACCGAACTTGAAGAATCGGGAAAACATCGATGCCATCAGAAAATCCGTGTGATTCGCGCGCGGTACCAACCGCAATGGGTGGCCTATGCGCAAAAGTGAGCGCCCGGGGAAGGCGGCTCATTAGCGCAAGCGGGGGGGAAAACCCAATATTTTGTGCACTGCCGGCATGGGATAAGTGATGCTGCCCGTCTCGAAAAAGGGCACGTTCGTCGCTACCTTGCCAGGATCATGACCAGCACACCCCGCGTCATCCGCCGTCTGCCCGACACGCTGATCAACCGCATCGCGGCAGGCGAGGTGGTGGAGCGCCCCGCCAGTGCGCTCAAGGAGCTGGTTGAAAACGCGATCGACGCCGGCGCCGGGCAGATTTCTGTGCGGCTGGCCGAAGGCGGGCTGGGCCTGATCGAGGTGACCGACGATGGCTGCGGCATGCGCGCGGACGAGATCGCACTGGCGCTGGAACGCCATGCCACCTCGAAATTGCCGGACGAGGCGATCGAGCTGGTCGCAACACTGGGCTTTCGCGGAGAGGCGCTGCCTTCGATCGCCTCGGTCGCGCGCGTCACCATCGAAAGCCGCAGCCGCGCCGATGGCGAGGCGTGGAAACGCACCATCGACCATGGCACGCTGGTGAACGAAGGCCCCGCCGCGCTGCCGCCCGGCACGCGGGTGCGGGTGGAAGACCTGTTTGGCAAGATCCCGGCGCGGCGCAAGTTCCTGCGCAGCCCCCGTTCGGAATGGGCCTCCAGCCTCGATGTCGTGCGGCGCCTGGCCATGGCGCGGCCCGATATCGGTTTTACCCTGGAGCATGACGGGCGTCGCGCGCTGCATGTCCAGCCTGGTGACACCCTGGCCGCGCGCGTGGCACAACTGGTGGCACGCGAACTGGCCGACAATGCCGTGGCGGTCGATCTGCTGCGTGGCGACTATCACCTGATGGGCGTGGCGGGCCTGCCGACCTACAACCGTGGCGTGGCCGATCATCAGTACCTGTTCGTCAACGGCCGGCCGGTGAAGGACCGGCTGCTGCTCGGCGCGGTGCGCGGCGCCTATGCCGATATGCTGGCGCGTGATCGCCATGCCGTGCTGGCGCTGTTCCTCGATGTGCCCGCCGAGGAAGTGGACGTGAACGTGCACCCCGCCAAGACCGAAGTGCGTTTCCGCGACAGCGCGCTGGTGCGCGGATTGATCGTCACCGGCCTGCGCCAGGCCCTCTCCACCGGCGATCGCCGCTCTGCCCAGGCGCCTGATGCCGGCGCGATGCGTGCCTGGCAGCCCGAATCGGTCGAGCCGGCGCCGCTCTTCACCCCGCCGCCTGCGCCCCAACCAGCGCGCCAGGGCAGCATCTTCACACCATCCTATCAGCCTGCCCGCGTGAGCGAGGCGGGGCAGGCCTGGCGCGGCTATGAAGCCGGCGTGATGGCGCCGCCCGTGGCCCGTGCCGAAACCG
>NZ_KE148342.1:0-318 GCF_000410615.1 Novosphingobium sp. B-7
CCGGGGCCTGAGCACCCTCGCCGGCGCCTATGCCGCCGCGCAGCGCGCGGGGGCGTTTGACCACTGCGCGCGCTGGATGCTGGAAATGCGCCACCATCCCGATGCGCGGGCCAATCCTGCCGCGCAGGCCCGGATCGAGCGACTGGGCCAGGGCCTGGCCGGGCAGCTGGACCTGCTCCAGTTGATCGCCCCGCGCGGGCCAAGGCTGCTGGCGCCGGTGCCGGGGCGGATCTGCTACATGCTGCACAACAGCCTGCCCTATGCCACGGGGGGCTATGCCACGCGCACCCATGGCCTGGCGGGGGGGGGGGTGGCGGC
>NZ_KE148342.1:329-2575 GCF_000410615.1 Novosphingobium sp. B-7
TTGCGATGTGCTGGCGATGACCCGGCCGGGCTTTCCCCATGATGCGCTGCCAGACCTGGCGGACAGCGCCGTGCCCGAGGCTGACGTGATCGACGGCGTGCCCTATCTGCGCACGCCCACGCCGGCCCGCACCGATCTGCGCTATGTGCACTATATTCCCGCCGCCGCCCGCGCGCTGGAAGAACGCTATCGCGTGCTGCGCCCGGCGCTGGTGATGGCGGCATCGAACCATCTCGTGGCGCTGCCCGCGCTGATCGCGGCGCGACGGCTGGGCATTCCCTTTGCCTATGAAGTGCGGGGTTTTTGGGAAGTAACCAAGATGTCACGCGAGGAAAGCTATCGCGCGACGCCGGCCTATCAGGTGCAGGAACGGCTGGAGGCCGCGATTGCCCAGGCGGCAGACCAGGTTTTCACGCTGACCGCGCCGATGGCCGAGGAACTGGCAGCACGCGGCGTGGCGCCAAGCCGCATCGCGCTGCTGCCCAATTCATGCGATCCGGCGCGGTTCACCCCGCGCCCACGCGATGCTGCGCTGGCCCAGCAGCTGGGCATTCCTGCGGACGTGCCGGTGATCGGCTACATCGGCACTTTCGTGGATTACGAAGGGCTGGACGATCTTGCCGCTGCCTGCGCGCTGCTCAAGGCCCAGGGCCACGTTTTCCGCCTGCTGCTGGTGGGCAGCGAGAATACCAGCAGCACCATGGACGGACCGATTGGCGCAGCCATTGCCGCCATGGCCGAGAACGGCGGCTTTGCCGACTGGCTGATCATGCCCGGCCGGGTGCCGCATGAGGCAGTGGAAAGCTGGTATTCGCTGATCGATATCTGCCCGTTCCCGCGCAAGCCCTGGCCGGTGTGCGAAATGGTGTCGCCGATGAAGCCTTTGGAAGCGCTGGCGATGGAAAAGGCCGTGGTAGTTTCCGACGTGCGCGCGCTGGCCGAGATGATTGCCGATGGGCACACCGGGCTGGCCTTTGCCAAGGGCGATGTGCCTGCCTTGGCTGAGACGCTGGCGCGGCTGATCGCTGATCCAGCCTTGCGTGCCTGGCTGGGCCGCCGGGGCCGCGCATGGGTTGCGGCGGAGCGCACCTGGCGCGGGGTGGGCGAGCGCGCAGCGCGCCTGTTGCACCCGCTTCTCGCCCTGGACCAGGCGCCGTTGATGCTGGAGGCGGCGCAATGACCAACATGAGCGCCTTTGTCCGCAGCCTGCGCCGCAAGCTCGCCACGCTGCGCCCCGGTGACAACCGCTTCAACGTGCGCACCCACACGCTTCTGGCCCCACACGGCCTGGATACAGTGCCGATCGCATTCCGTGTGCGCCTTGTTCCGCAGGCGACGCGCATGGTGATAAGCCTGCACGGCGCGGCCGATCCGGCGCGACGCCACCGCGGCGTGTTCAATGGCTTCAATCCCGATCTGGCCGATTGCATACAGGTGGCGGTCAGCGATCCTTCGTTGCAGGTGCCGGGCGATTTCGCCATCGCCTGGTATGCCGGGCACCAGAATTTCGACACGCCTGCGCTGCTTGCCCGCGCCTTTGCCGAAATGGCCAAGGCCTGGGGCATCGAACGCACGATCTTTTTCGGCACGTCGGGCGGCGGGTTTGCCGCCCTGGCGCAATCCCACGCCATGCCCGGATCGATTGCCGTGGTGGGCAACCCGCAAACGCGCATCGCCCGCTATCACGCCCCGCTGGTGAGCGCCTATCGCACGGCGTGCTGGCCCGGCCTGGCCAGCAATGCTGCGCTCGACGGGGTGACCATGGCCGATTGCACCGCGCTCTATGGCGCGGGCTTTCGCAATCTGGTGGTCTATATCCAATCGCTGGGCGACCGGCACCACCGGCGCACGCACATGCTGCCGTTTGCGGCGGCCATTGCTGGACTGACCGAGGCCGATCGCGTGCTGTTCCACAGCGAATTCCATGGTGTTCACGGCCACAGCCTGCCGCGCGATGCCTATGCCGACTGGTTGCGCGCGGCCGTGATCAGCCCCACCGCCACGCCGGCCGACCTGCTCGATACCTGGCATGCGCTGCGCCAGCGCCCGGCCCCGCCCACAGTGCTGCGCCGCGGATCGGCCAAGGCCAAGCCCGGCCAGGTGGATGCCGCCGCACAGGCCGCCGGCACGCGGCTGGAAGCCTGGCTGCGGCACCAGTTCACCGGCGCCGATGCCGTCACGCCTGCCCCCTCACTACCTGCACCAGCCAAGGAACCTGCCTGATGCGCAACCCCTATCGCGGCCTG
>NZ_KE148342.1:2822-10780 GCF_000410615.1 Novosphingobium sp. B-7
TGCCGCTATGGCAACGTCTATACCGCGCGGCAGATGCTGCAACTGGCGCAAGAGGCGCTGGGCCGCCGGCGCCCGGCCGAGGTGGTGTGGGAGCGCGAGGGCCGCTTTTACGACGCGCTGCGCCCTGCCGTCGATCCCGCCGGGCACGCCACGGCCGATACCGTGCTGCTGGCGCGGCGCCTGCATCTGGGGGCGGTGCGCACCATGCTGGAAACCATGGATGTCATTGTGTTCACCCTGGGCCTGACCGAATGCTGGGAAAGCCTGGCCGATGGCACGGTCTACCCCACGGCGCCCGGCACCCTGGCGGGCAGTTTCGATTCCGCAGCCCACGCCTTTCGCAATCTGCGCCATCACGAGGTCTTGGCCGACATGGCCGCGTTCTGGGCCTTGGTGAAAGAGGTGAACCCCGCCGCGCGCATGTTGTTGACCGTGTCGCCCGTACCGCTGATGGCCACGGCCAGCGCGGAGCATGTGCTGCCGGCCACGGTCTATTCCAAATCGGTGCTGCGCGCCGTGGCGGGTGATCTCGCCGCCGATCATCACGATATCAGCTATTTCCCCAGCTATGAGATCATCACCGGGCATCCCAGCCGGGGCATGTTCTTCAACCCCGATCTGCGCACGGTGAACGCGATGGGGGTGGACCTGGTGATGCGCCATTTCTTCACCGGCCCGCTGGCCAGCACCTTTGGCCCGCAGGGCCACGCTCCCGCAGCCGAGCCGGAGGCCATCTGCGAGGAAGGCCGCATTACCGAGACGCTGTGACACCCCCCTCTTGGCCAAGGACCACGACGCCCGTGCCCCCATCCCAGCGCCTGCCGCTTGAAACCTTCATCGTGCTGTGCGGCATGCCCCGCTGCGGCACGCGCCAGTTTGCCGATTTCCTCAATGCCCATCCGCGCCTGTGCCTGCAGGGCGAGATCCGCAGTGGCCTGGTCCAGACCATTCGCGCCACGCTGGCCGCCGGTGATCGCGCCTATGCCACGGGGTATGCCGCCAATTATTACCGGCAAAAGCGCGCGCAGGGCGTGATCGACCTGTTCACGCTGCTGTCCAAGGCGCGGCGGATCAGCAAGCCAGGGGCCGATCTGCACGGCTTCAAATGCCCGCAGATGGAGCGGCAGAGCGCCGCGATCAGCGCCATCGTGCAGCCGGCATTTGCCCGGCTGGTGTGGCTGCACTGTATCCGCAACCCGGCCGACTGCTGGCTCTCGCTCAAAGCCATGCCCTGGTTTTCCGACGACATGGACCAGTTCGTGGAGCGCTATTGCGACAGCCTGGACCAGGCGCGGGCGATTGCCGATGCGCCGGCCGCCGAGGGTCTCGACACCCGGATCAGCCCGCTCGATCTCGATGCCTTCATCGCGGCGGCAGACAAGCCCGCCTGGCTGGGCAGCCAGCTGTTTGCACCGCTGGGCCTGGCGCCTTCGCCCGAAGACCTGGCGCGGATTGCCACCACGACAGACAACCGCAACGCCACCACCCGCGCCACCGGCAGCGCGCGGGCCACGGTGCTGAACACGGCCGACCACGCGGCGATGGCGCGCCATGCGCCAAGGCTGGACCAGGCGATTGCCGCCTACAATGCCCGGTTCGGCACCGCGCTGGCGCTGCGCCTGCCGGTGACAGAGGCGGTGGCGGCATGATCCGCGCCTGGCTTATCGCCTTAGCCTTGCTGGCCCCGATCGCCGCGCACGGGGCCACGCTCTATCTGGCGCCCGATGGCAACGATGCGTCCGATGGCCGCAGCGCCAAGATGCCGCTGGCCACGCTGGGCGCGGCCATCACCCGTGCGCAGCAGGCACCGGCGGGCGAGGAAACCCGCGTGATCGTGCTGCCCGGCGTCTATCGCGGGCAAAGCGCCGATATCGACGGGCGGCGCCTGCATGGCCCGTTGACCCTGGCCGGGACCAGCGCCGATCCGGCCACCTATCCAGCGTTCGTGGGCGATGGCAGCGACACTTGGCTGCACTTTCGCGGCGCGGAGGGGCGCGACAGCGGGTTGACGGTGCGCGCCTTGCGTATCGCGCACTATG
The DNA here is from genome assembly GCF_000410615.1 of Novosphingobium sp. B-7. Lineage (NCBI taxonomy): Bacteria > Pseudomonadati > Pseudomonadota > Alphaproteobacteria > Sphingomonadales > Sphingomonadaceae > Novosphingobium > Novosphingobium sp. B-7. The sequence goes on from NZ_KE148342.1 coordinate 4,862, forward strand.
CCACGGCGATCAGCCTCAACGGCAATCGCAACGATCCGGCCGCGTTCAACCGGGGCACCGTGCTGGAAAACCTGGTGCTGGCGCAGATCGGCACGGACACGGGCTCCGCGCCAGGCCTGGCCCTGTCGACCGCCGCGATCCGCCTGGTCAATGCGCGCGATACCGTGGTGCGCGGGGTGTTCTTCCACACCATCCGCAATGCCCCGCGCGATAAATGCGGCGGCCTCCACGCGATCTATCTGGCCAGCCATTCCACCGGCGCACAGATAGAGGGCAACACCTTTCAGGATTTCTGCGGCAGCGCGATCAAGCTGCGCGATGCCTCGGGCGGGGCCACGATCCGCGCCAACCATTTCCGCGATGCCGATGGCGCGCCGGCCATCGAGGAGTGGTTCTGCGACATGACGCGCACCGATGCCTGCACCAAGGCGGGCGGGGAATGCCCCTCCACCGGCATTCGCGTAACCGGCAACGATTTCGGCAACCTGCCGGCAGACCGCCGCGTGATCGTGCGCGGATCGCGCGTGGCGCTGTCGTGGTGTCCGCCGGGCAGCGCCACGGCGCCGCGCTTTCTGCTCGATGGCGGGCGGGCACTGCCGTGATCCTCGCGCCCTTTGCCCGGCTCAAGATCGCGCTGGTGGCCGATGAATTGACGCGCGCCTGCCTGGCGCCGGAATGCCAGGTGATCGATGTGCCGGCACTGGCCACGGCCTATGGCTTTCACCGCCTGCTGGCCGCCGCGCGGCCCGACATGCTGCTGGTGGAAAGCACCTGGGCCGGATGGGCGCAGACCTGGCAATATCGCGTGGCAAGCTATCCCGACCATTGGCTGCGTTCCAACCGGCGGCTGCGCGTGCTGGTGCGAATCGCCCGCGACATGGGCATTCCCACGGTGTTCTGGAACAAGGAAGACGGGGTTCATTTCGACCGTTTCATCGCCAGTGCGCGGCTGTTCGATCATGTCTTTACCGTCGATGCCAATTGCCTGGCGCGCTATCGTTCGGTGATGGGCGCGGATGCTTCGGTCCATGTGCTGCCGTTTCCGGTGCAGCCGGCCTATCACCGCTTTACCGGGTTTGCCTTTGCCCGGCGGCAGGCCAATTTCGTCGGCAGCTATTCCACCCATGTGCATCCGGCGCGCCGCGCCTGGCAGGACATGGTCTTTGCCGCCGCGGTAAACAGTGGCCTGGGGCTGACGGTCTATGACCGCAATTCGGCGCGGCCATCATCGATCTATCGCTATCCCGCCAGCGCCGGTTTGACCGTCCATCCAGCCGTGGCGCATGCCGAAACCGCGCGCATCTACAAGGAAAACCTGGTCTCGCTCAACGTCAACACGGTGACGGATTCGGCGACGATGTTCTCGCGCCGGCTGGTGGAAATCCTGGCCTGTGGCGGCATTGCCGTCACCTCTGCCGCACGATCGGTGGATACGCTGTTTGCCCGGTACTGCCACGTGGTGAGCGATGGCGCGCAGGCGCAAGACCTGTTTGCCCGGCTGCGCCATGGCCCGCAGCGCGATGACTTGGAACGCGCCCGCGCCGGCGCAGCGCATGTCGCCGCGCACCACACCTGGGACCGCCGCCTGGCCGAAGTGGCGACGGTGGCTGGGGTCTGATCCTGCAACGCCAGCGGCAAACGGCCGGGGGAATGGCTCCATATCGAACAGGCTTTGCCAGGCGGGCGAACGCCACGGTTCCCATCGCACTGGCGCGTTGCCGCGCCGCGCGATCTGCCAGACGCTGCCATGTGATCGCCCCCGAGAAATAGGGCGTTTACTGCCTGCGAAACGGTTGTTTCCGCGCTGGTGACACGGCGCGATCGCGATCACCCATCATCCGGTTGGCACGACCATGATGGAGCGGAGACGCACGGTGCACGAAGGCAGCGAAAGCCGCGATGCCCGGTTGGCAGCAAGCGCTGGCTGGCATGGGCCGGCGGCAGACGGGGGATGGGCCAGCTTTGCCGGCAAGCGCATCTTGCTGTTGCAGGGTCCAGTCGGGCCGTTCTTTTCCCGTCTCGCGCGTGATCTGCGCCGCGCCGGTGCCCAGGTGCGGAAAGTGAACTTCCATGCCGGGGACCAGGTGTTTTTTCCCGGCGGCCACACTTGGCGCGGACCGATGGCGGCATGGCCGGCCTGGCTGGAGCGGCACTTGGCCGCCTGGCAGATCGATTGCGTGATGCTGTTCGGTGATTGCCGCCCGGTGCACCAGGCAGCGCGCGCGGTGTGCCAACGCCATGGCGTGCCCGTGGGCGTGTTCGAGGAAGGCTATCTGCGGCCCAACCATGTCACGTTCGAATGGGGTGGGGTCAACGCCAACAGCACCCTGCCCCGTGATGCTCAGGCGCTGGTTGGCGCGACGCCAGCCGGGCCGTCCTGGCCACGGCCGGAAGGCGCTGCGCCGGCCGTGCCGGTCCCGCCCACGTTCTGGCGCATGGCGCTGTGGGCCATGCTCTATTTCGCGGCCGGGGCGCTGTTTGCCTGGCGGTTTCCCCACTATGTCCACCATCGCCCGCTCGAACTGGTGCAGGCGCTGCCCTGGCTGCGCTCTGCCTGGCGCAAGCCGCTGCGCGCGCGGGCGCAGCGGGCACTACTGCCACGGCTGACCGGGGCCGAGAGCGGGCGCTGGTTCCTGGTGCCCTTGCAGGTGCACAACGATTCGCAGGTGCTGCACCATGCCGATACCGGCGGCGTGGCCGGGTTCATCGCATCCACCATCGCCTCGTTTGCACGCCATGCGCCGCCCGATTGCCTGCTGGTGATCAAGCATCACCCGATGGATCGCGGGTATCGCGACTATCGCGCCCTGGTGGCGAGCGAGGCCGGGCGACACGGTTGCGCCGAACGGGTGCTGTGCCTGCACGATCAACCCACCCTGCTCCTGTTGCAGCATTGTCGCGGGGTGATCACCATCAACAGCACCGTTGGCTTGAGCGCCTTGGGCGCTGGGCGCGCCACAAAGACCATGGGCAAGGCGTTCTACGATATCCCTGGGCTTACTTACCAAGGCCCGCTGCACCGTTTCTGGCACGAAGCCCCCCAGGCCAGGCCCGACCGCGCGCTGTGGTTGACGCTGGAACGCACGATCATGGCCGAGGCGCTGCTCAACGGCAGCTTTTACCGCCGCGCCGCTCCCGGCAGTGCCACTGGTCTCACCACGGCGCCGCCGCCCGTCCCGCAGCATGGCCCGGTGAGCCTCGGCGCCTGGCCACCAGTGCCGCCTACAGACTCCAGTACTGCACCTCAGCCGGCAGCGCTTGTGGCGTAAGCGCGGATTTCACGTCGATCAACACCCCGCCGGGGCGCAGCATCGCGGCAATCGCCGCGCCGCCCAGCGCGGCATATTCACGGTGCGACACAGCATAGATCACCGCGTCGAGATCGGCAAAATCATCGAGCGAACTGAGCATGATGCCGAATTCGTGCGCGGCAGCGGCTGGCTCTGCCAGAGGATCGTGCACCAGCGGGGCGATGCCGAAATCGGCCAGTTCGCGCCAGATATCCTCCACCTTGGAATTGCGGATATCGGGCACGTTTTCCTTGAACGTCAGCCCCAGGATGCCGACCCGCGCCGACTTAAGCGCGCATCCTGCCCCGGCCAGCATCTTGACCGTGCGCTGGGCGATATAGGCGCCCATGCCATCGTTGATGCGCCGCCCCGCCAGGATCACCTGCGGGTGATAGCCCAGCTGTTCGGCCTTGGCCGTGAGGTAATAGGGATCGACGCCGATGCAGTGGCCGCCGACCAGGCCGGGATAGAAGCGCAGGAAATTCCACTTGGTGCCGGCGGCGGCCAGCACCTCGCTGGTGCGTATGCCGACCAGATCGCAGATCTTGGAAATCTCGTTCATCAGGGCGATGTTGATGTCGCGCTGGGTGTTCTCGATCACCTTGGCGGCTTCGGCCACCTTGATCGAGCTGGCCTTGTGAATGCCCGCTTCCACCACCGCGCCATAGAGATCGGCGAGCAGGTCCAGCGTTTCGGCGTCTTCGCCGGCCACGACCTTGACGATCTTTTCGAACGGATGCTCCTTGTCACCCGGATTGATCCGCTCGGGGCTATAGCCCAGCTTGAAATCGACGCCGGCCTTCAGGCCCGAAACCCGCTCGATCGTGGGGGCGCAGACTTCCTCGGTCGCGCCGGGATAGACCGTCGATTCGAACACGATCACGGTGCCGGGGCGGATCACCTTGCCCAGCGTTTCGCAGGCCATCTGCACCGGGGTGAAATCGGGGCGGCGGCTTTCATCCACCGGCGTGGGCACGGTCACGATGATCACCGGGCAATCCGCCAGGGCCGCGGCATCGTCGGTCACCACCAGCGTGGATGCAGCCAGGTCCTCGGCCGAAACCTCGCCGGTATAGTCATGATGGGCGCGCAAGGTGGCGATGCGATGGGCGCTGACGTCAAAGCCCACCACGGCAAACTTGCGGGCAAAGGCAATCGCCAGGGGCAGGCCCACATAGCCCAGCCCGACCACACCGATCCTGGGACCGCCCGTCTGCGAAAACACCCCGTTGCCCTGCACGCCTGTTCCATTCCTGCTGATGCCAATTGCCTTTGGCCATAATCCCATGGCGTTACCAATCCGCAAATGGCCCAAGCCCTGCCCAAAGGACAGCAAAGCGCGCGTTCACCCCGTGCAACGGTGGGCCTTCCCCTGTCCGCGCTCTTTGACTAAGGGCACGATTAAACCGCTTTCATCCCGTCCCGCCACAACGGAGTCGCCCGATGTCCGACCTTGCCACGCTCGAAGCCCCCGTCACCAATCCGGCGGTGCGCACCGACTGGAGCCGCGAGGAAATCGCCGCATTGTTCGACCTGCCGTTTACCGAGCTGGTGTTCCGCGCCGCCGCCGTGCACCGCGATCATCACCGCGCCGGTGAAGTGCAGTTGTGCACGCTGCTGTCGATCAAGACCGGCGGTTGCCCGGAAGACTGCGGCTATTGCTCGCAGAGCGTCAAGGCCGACAGCGGCGTCGCCGCGAGCAAGCTGATGGATGTGCAGGCCGTGCTGCAGTCAGCCGCCCAGGCGCGCGATGCCGGGTCCAAGCGGTTCTGCATGGGCGCGGCCTGGCGCAACCCCAAGGACCGCGACATGGACGCCATCGTGCAGATGGTGAAGGGCGTGCGCGAGATGGGGCTGGAAACCTGCATGACGCTGGGCATGCTGACCCCCGATCAGGCCGGCAAGCTGGCCGAGGCGGGCCTCGACTATTACAACCACAATATCGACACCTCGCCCGAACGCTATAACGAGGTGATCACCACCCGCACGTTCCAGGACCGCCTCGATACCTTGAGCGTGGTGCGCGAGGCCGGGATCAACGTCTGTTCGGGCGGCATTGTCGGCATGGGCGAAACCCGCGCCGATCGCGTCGGCTTTGTCCACGCGCTGGCCACGCTGGAACAGCACCCCGAAAGCGTGCCGGTCAACGCACTGGTGCCGGTCAAGGGCACCGTGCTGGGCGACATGCTGGCCGATACGCCGATGGCCAAGATCGACGATATCGAGTTCGTGCGCACCGTGGCGGTGGCCCGCATCACCATGCCGCTGTCGATGGTCCGCCTGTCGGCCGGCCGCGAAAGCATGAGCGAGGCCACCCAGGCGCTGTGCTTCCTCGCGGGGGCCAACTCCATCTTCACTGGCGACAAGCTGCTGACCGCGCCCAATGCCGGCGACGACAGCGACGCGGCGATGTTCGCGCGCCTGGGCCTCAAGCCCATGGAAGGCGAAGAGCCGCTGCGCGCGATGAAGGCCGTTGGCGGCTGCTCGGGCGGCTGCGCGGCCTGATCGCATGGACAGCGTGAGCGCCACGGATCTGTGGCAGGCCCAGTCCGCCGATCTGGCGGGGTTGCAGGCGCGCGCGCGCCTGCGCACCCTGGCCCCGCGCGCCGGCGTGGATTTTGCCAGCAAC
>NZ_KE148343.1:0-2167 GCF_000410615.1 Novosphingobium sp. B-7
CAGCGGCCATGCCAGCCGCCTGCTACTGGCCGAGCAGGCCGGCGTGATCGTCGCGGCGCTGCCGCTGCATGCCGTATCGTCGTGGCTGTTTGGGCGGGCGCTGGTCTCGACCGGCTTTGCCGTGGGCGGCGGGGTGGTGGGTGATGAAGTCGCCGCGCCCGCGCTGATCGGCGCGGCGCAGGATCTGGCGCGCCAGCTCAACAGCCCGACGATCGAGCTGCGCGGCGGGGTATTGCCGCAAGGCCCGGATTGGCATGTGAAGCACGACAGCCACGCCGGCTTCGTCATGCCGCTGGCGGCGGACGATGCCGCGCAGTTGCAGGCCGTGCCGCGCAAGCAGCGCGCCGAACTCCGCAAGGGCCTGGCCCAGCCGCTGGAAATTCGCACCGGGAACAGCGCGCAGGATCGCGCCTGGCACTATCGCGTCTATGCGCAATCGGTGCGCAACCTGGGCACGCCGGTGTTTCCGCGCCGGCTGTTTGCCAGCGTGCTAGATGCCTTTGGGGATGATGCGGATATCCTCACCGTGCTGCACGACGGGCAGCCGGTGGCGAGTGTGCTCAGCCTCTATCATCGTGGCGCGGTCATGCCCTATTGGGGCGGCGGGGTGTTTGCCGCGCGGGCCCTGCGCGCCAACGACGTGATGTATCACGCGCTGATGAACCACGCGCGCCGGCGCGGCATGACGCACTTCGATTTCGGCCGGTCCAAGGTGGATTCGGGCGCCTATCACTTCAAGCGCAACTGGGGCTTCGTGCCCCAGCCGCTGTCCTATGCGCAGTGGACTGCCGATGGGCAGGCGCCGCGCGACGTCAACCCGCTGAGCCCGCGCTACCAGGCCAAGATCCGGTTGTGGCAGAAGCTGCCGCTGCCCGTGGCCAACCTGATCGGGCCGCTGATCGCGCGCGGGCTGGCCTGACGGGCATGGGCGAAATCCTGTTCCTTGCGCATCGCATCCCGTTCCCGCCTGACCGGGGCGACAAGATCCGCTCGCACCATATTCTCAAGGCCCTGGCCGCGCTGGCGCCGGTGCACGTGGCGTGCCTCGCCGACAATGCCCAGGACATGGCGCACGAAGCGGAACTGGCAGCCGTGGCGGCAAGCCATTGCCTGGTGCGGCGGCGCGGATCGCTGATCGGTGCCGGGCTTTCGGCACTGCTTTCCGGCCGGCCGATCAGCCTGGCGGCGTTCGCGTCCACCCGCCTGGCCCGCTATGTGAAGCAGGTGCTGGCAACCCGGCCGATCTCGACGATTTTCGTGTTTTCCGGGCAGATGGCGCAATACGTGCCGGCCTCGTTCCAGGGCCGGGTGGTCATGGACTTTGTCGACGTGGATTCGGCCAAGTTCGGCCAATATGGCCGGCGCCCCGGGCTGGGCGCGCCGGTCTATCTGCGCGAGGCGTGGTTGCTGCGCCGCTATGAGGCGCGGATTGCGCGGCGCGCCACCACCAGCCTGCTGGTGAGCGAGGCCGAGGCCGATCTGTTCCGCAGCCGCCTGAGCCGGGGGCCGGTGCCCGATGTGCGGGCGCTGGGCAACGGCATCGACACCGCGCTGTTCGATCCGGCGGGTATTCCGATGGCGCCCGAACTGGTCATGGGCGGGCCGCAGATCGTGTTTACCGGGCAGATGGACTATCCGCCCAACGTTGAGGCGGTGGTCACCTTTGAACGGCAGGTCATGCCGCTGATCAAGGGGCGCTTTCCCGGCGCGCAGTTCAATGTGGTGGGCCGCGCGCCGACCGCGCCCGTGCTGGCGCTCGATGGCGTGAACGGCACGCGGGTAACCGGCGCGGTGCCCGATGTGCGGCCCTGGCTGGCCGGGGCCGATCTGGTCGTGGTGCCGCTGAGCCTGGCGCGCGGGGTGCAGAACAAGGTGCTGGAGGCGATGGCCATGGCGCGGCCGGTGCTGCTTACCCCGCAGGCCGCCACCGGCATTGCCGCAGTGGATGGGCGTGACTTTGCGATTTCGCCGGCCGACCCGGAAGAACTGGCGGCACGCGCCGTGGGACTGCTGACCGACACCATCCGCGCCGATGCGCTGGGCCGCGCGGCGCGTGCCTTTGTGATCGGGCAGTGCAGTTGGGAGCGGATGCTGGCCCCTTTGCCTGGCCTGGTTGGCCTTGATCGCCGGTTTGGCCGCCGTGCGGCTTGAAAAACCCCCCCCCCGG
>NZ_KE148343.1:2186-3185 GCF_000410615.1 Novosphingobium sp. B-7
ACGAGTGGGGAGGATCACGTATCCTCGCTCGCTGTGCGCGATGGGGCGGCCACCGGTGTTGTGCCCTGGGTCATGCTGGGCTTGTGCTGGCTGGGCCTGATCGGGTTGTTCCATGCCGATTGGGCGGCGATGGCGGGGCAGTGGTGGGACAGTTCAACCTATAACCACATCCTGCTGGTGCCGGCGATCCTGGCCTGGTTGGTGTCGATGCGCTGGCCCGCGTTGCGCCAGATTGCGCCGCAGGGCTGGTGGCCGGGATTGGTGCTGTTTGCCGGGGCGGCGTTCCTGTGGATGCTGGGCGATTTTGCCGGGTTTTCGCTGGTGACGCAGACCGCCTGCGTGGTGATGCTGCAGGCCAGCTTCCTGGCAATCATGGGGCCGCGCCTGGGCGCGGCGCTGTTGTTTCCGCTGGCCTACATGCTGTTCCTGGTGCCATTCGGGGATGAACTGATCCCGCTGCTGCAGATCGTGACGGCGCGCATTGTCATGGTGCTGCTGCATCTGGTGGGCATTCCCGCCGCGCTCGATGGCGTATTCATCACCACGCCGGCTGGCTATTTCAAGGTGGCCGAGGCCTGTTCGGGGGTGAAGTTCCTGATTGCCATGGTCGCCTATGGCGTGCTGGTGTGCCAGGTGTGCTTTCGCCGCTGGCCGCGCCGCGCAACGTTCATGGCCATGGCCCTGATCGTGCCGATCCTGGCCAACGGCGTGCGCGCCTGGGGCACTATCGTGATTGCCGGCTGGCGCGGTATCCAGTTTGCCGCCGGTTTCGATCACGTGTTTTACGGCTGGGTGTTCTTTGCCGTGGTCATGGCGCTGACGATGCTGGCCGGCTGGCCGTTTTTCGATCGGGCGCGGGATGATCCGCCGGTGTCGGTAGCCGCGATCCTGGCGGATCGACGCCTGGCCTGGGCAGCGGGGGCACGCGTGGGGCAGGGGCTCGCGCTGGGTGTGCTGGCCGCTCTGGCGCTGGCGTTCGTGGGCTGGGGCGCGGCGGCC
>NZ_KE148344.1:0-362 GCF_000410615.1 Novosphingobium sp. B-7
CGCTGCCGGCAGCCGGTGCGGGCGCGATGCCCGAAGGATTGGCGCCAGCCGGATCGGTTGCCGCCGCCGGCGGGGCCGCGGCGGTTTCCAGGGCAGACACGCGGGTGTCCAGCTTGCTCAGGTGGTTCTGGTTTTCCTCGGTCGCGGCGGTCACCTGGCGCAGTTGCGCTTCCACCGCATCGAGGCGGGACAGCACATCGGTGAGCGGGGTCGTCGCCACCGTGGGCACGGCCGGCGTGGGGGCCGGCGCCGTGGGCGTGATTTCCGGACCAAAGGCGCGGCCGGCGCCATCGGGAAACACCTTGCGCTGCAAGGCGCGGATTTCTGCCTCCAGCCGGCGCAGCCGGGCTTCGGTGGTTTCG
>NZ_KE148344.1:451-800 GCF_000410615.1 Novosphingobium sp. B-7
CGGGGCTGGCCCGGCGGAACAAGGTCTTCATGGTAACTCCCGTCTCGATCATCTGCCGCCCCACGGCAACATCCGCCCCCCAGCGCATGTCCGTTCCTGAAAAGCTATATGCATCGGCCCGTTCTGCGCGTTTCGGGTCCGGTATCAGGGCGTGTGGTGCAATGGCCGCAAAGTGCCGCACCGCGCGCGCGAAGTCGAGCCTTGTTGCAAGGACTTTGCCCCGCCCACGCCTTTGCCCGCAAAGCCTTTCGCCAATCGCGCGCTCAGTTCACCACGGCAGGCGCCGTAGCGGCCACCGTGGGCGCCGCGGCCGGCTGCACCGCAGCGTCACCGCCATCGGGCGCGCCCG
>NZ_APCQ01000024.1:0-7289 GCF_000410615.1 Novosphingobium sp. B-7
CACGCGATAGAGCAGCCACGACAGCGCCGCCGCTTCCAGCCCGACGACCAAGCCCAGCGCCAGGGCACCGGCCAGGCCCAAGATTCCCGGCACCGGGGCCACGCCAGGCGCCAGGGCAAACATCGGCCCAGCGCCCAGCAGCAGCGGCCGCCAGGCATGGGCCACCAGCACCGCCATCACCACCGGCACGAAGCTGCGTGGCTTCCATTCGAACAGCAGCACTTCCACCGCCAGCAGCACGGCAGCGAGCGGAGTGGCAAAGATCGCGGTCATCCCGGCTGCGGCGCCCGCCACCAGCAGTGTCTTGCGCTCGGCCGCGCTGAGATGAAAGCACTGCGCAAACAGCGAACCGATCGCCCCGCCGGTCATGATGATCGGCCCCTCCGCGCCAAACGGGCCGCCGCTGCCGATCGAAATGGCCGACGACAGCGGTTTGAGCAGCGCGACTTTGAGCGAGAGCCGGCTTTCGCCATAGAGGATCGTCTCGATCGCCTCGGGAATGCCGTGGCCCCTGATCTTGTCAGAGCCATAGCGCGCCATCACGCCCACGATCAGGCTGCCCACCACCGGCACTGCCACGATCAACACGCCCAGATGCGCGTCACCGGGAACGACCGGCGCCGTAAACAGCCGGCCAAACCAGAACAGGTTGGTGGCGATGGCAATCAACCGCATCAGCGCCCAGGCACCCAGCGCGCCGCCGGTGCCCACCACCATGGCCATCGCCGCCAGCACCACCATGCGCATATCGGCGCTGTGATCGGCCTTGCGCCAGCGCGGCGCGGCCCATTCGCGGGATGATGTGTGATCTGCCATGGCGTTCTCCTCGGCGCCGGCAGTTATATCGCAATACGATATAGGTCAATCCATCTCCGCCAGCAGTGGATCGAGATCGCAACTGACAAAGCTCGCGAAGTTGTCGGCAATGCCATAGGGCACCAGCAGGCGGCGGCCGAGCACCAGGCTGCCGCAGCTATAGACGACGTTGGGCACATAGCCGTCGCGCTGCTCCGGGCCGGGGCGCAGCAGTGGTAGGCGCGCCCGGCCCATCACACGCGATGGGTCATCACGATCGAGCAGCACCGCGCCGATGGTGTAGTTGCGCACCGGGCCCACGCCGTGGGTCATCAGCAGCCAGCCCTCATCGATCTCGATCGGCGGGCCGCAATTGCCCATCTGCACGAATTCCCAGACATGGCGCGGGCAGACGATCCGCTCCGCCTCGTCCCAGTGCCACAGGCTGTCCGATCGCATCAGCCAGATGTTCTCGTTGTCCTGCCGCCCGATCATGGCATAGCGCCCGCCCACCTTGCGCGGGAACAGCGCCATGCCCTTGTTCACCGCCACGCGCCCGGTCAGGGTGCGAATGTCGAACCGGCGGAAATCGCTGGTCGAGAGCATCTGCGTGCGCCCGGCCACCCCGTCGAACGCGGTAAACGTGCCGTGATAGCAGGCCGTGCCATCGTCCTGCGTGAACTGCACCAGGCGCAGGTCTTCCAACCCGCGTGCCTGCGCCGCCGTCATCGGAAAGAGCACGGCTTCCGACACGTCTTGCGCGCTATCGAAATGCAGGCGCAGTGCGGTGCCATCCTCGTCCTGCGCATCGATGCGCGGCGAGGCGGCCAGTGGCGCGGGCGGATCGATCGTCACCCCGGCAGCGCCGTCCCAGCAGCCGGTGCGGAAGGTGATCGAGGATACGTGCCCCTCCCCAATGCCACGCAGCGCGCAGATAAAGCGCATGCCGCCGGGCGGCGCGTCGCTTTGATCAGGCGCCGGCACGATCGTGGGATTGAACAGGGCCGCCGCCTCGAACGCGTATTCCTGCAGGAACATGCCGCCCACCAGCAGGCGCTGGCCGATGCCCAGTTGCGCGGTCTGCGGGGCGATGGCGGTGATCTCGCTCACCCGCCGCTCCAGCGTGGCAAGTACATCGCGATGCCGCGCGTCGAGCAGTTCCTTCATATAGGCCAGCGCCTGGGTCACCGCATCCTCGTCAAGCCCGGCAACGCGATCGACGATGGCGCGCACGCGGTCACCCGGCTCTTTGCCAAAGCCTTCGGGATAGGCCAGATCAAACGGGCGCAGCACGGTGCGCGTGGCATCGGGTTTTAGCTGGACATGCGCACGCTGCCAGAACCCAACGATCGGCGGCGGCAGCACCGCCGCATCAACCCGCGCGCGCAAGGCATCTTCATCGCTCAGGCTGTCGTTGGGTCGATCGGCAGGGGGCATCACGGCATCCTTCTTGTCGGCAAGCGCCATGCCGCAACAAACGCCGCAGCGCGGCACAGGCTCCTGCACAAAAAGGCAAAAAACACAGTTGGCCCACCACGCCCGCGAAACCGGGCACGCCCTTGGTCGTTGCTTGCCTCATACCCCGCGCGCCGCAGGCCGCCCTATCGGGACATCCCTTGATGACAGACAGCGCCCCAACCTTTCACCCCCCGGCGGCCGACATGCAGTCGCACGACGATCGCCTGGCGATCGACACGATCCGCACCCTGGCGATGGACGCCGTGCAAAAGGCCAATTCGGGCCATCCCGGCACGCCGATGGCGCTAGCGCCGGTGGCCTATGCCCTGTGGCGCGATGTGCTGCGCACCGATCCGGCCTGCCCCGATTGGCCCAACCGCGATCGCTTCGTGCTGTCGGTTGGCCACGCCTCGATGCTGCTCTATGCCGTACTGCATCTGGCCGGCGTGGAAGAAATCGACGCCCATGGCGCCAAGACCGGCAAGCCCGCCGTCAGCCTGGCCGATATCGAGCAGTTCCGCCAGTTGGACAGCAAGACCCCTGGCCACCCCGAATACCGCATGACCACCGGGGTGGAGACCACCACCGGCCCGCTGGGCCAGGGCGTGGCCAATTCTGTTGGCATGGCGATGGCCGAACAGAGCCTGGCCGCGCATTTCAACCGCGATGAATTCCCGCTGTTCGATCACAACGTCTATGCCCTGTGCGGCGATGGCGACATGATGGAGGGGGTTTCGGGCGAAGCGGCATCGCTCGCCGGGCATCTGCGCCTCTCAAACCTGTGCTGGATCTATGACAGCAACACCATCTCGATCGAAGGGTCGACCCAGATCGCCTTTACCGAGGATGTCGGCGCCCGCTTTGCCGCCTACGGGTGGCAGGTGCTGCATGTCGATGATGCCAACGATCTGCCGGCCCTGCACGCCGCATTCGCGCGCTTTCGCGAAACCACCGACCGGCCCACGCTGATCATCGTCCGCTCGGTCATCGGCTGGGGCAGCCCCCGCGCCGGCAGCGCCAAGGCCCATGGCGAGCCGCTGGGCGAAGACGGCGTGCGCGCCACCAAGGCCGCTTATGGCTGGCCTCAGGACAAGGCGTTTTACGTGCCCGTTGGCGTGAAGGAGGCGTTTTCCGGCGCGATCGACGCGCGCGGCCGCCCCTTGCGCGAGGCGTGGGAGGCGATGGTCGAACGCTATCGCGCGGTCTATCCTGCCTTGGCCAAGGAACTGGACCTGCTGCGCGGCGGACGCCTGCCCGAAGGCTGGCAGGATGCGCTGCCCAGCTTCCCCGCAGATGCCAAGGGCATCGCCTCGCGCGAGGCGGGTGGCAAAGTGCTCAATGCGCTGGCGCCGCATGTGCCCGCGCTGATCGGCGGCGCGGCGGATCTCTCTCCCTCGACCAAGACCGAGATCACCGGCGCGCCCTCGTTCTCGCCAGACGATCGCGCCGGCCGCAACCTGCATTTCGGCGTGCGCGAACATGCCATGGGCGCGATCGCCAACGGCATGGCGCTGTCATACCTGCGGCCCTACACCGCCACGTTCCTGGTCTTTGCCGACTATATGCGCGCACCCATTCGCCTGGCCGCGATCATGGAAGTGCCCACGGTGTTTGTCTTCACCCACGATTCCATCGGCGTGGGCGAGGATGGCCCGACGCATCAGCCGATCGAGCACCTGGCCACGCTGCGCGCCATTCCCGGCCTCGACACCATCCGCCCCGGTGATGCCAATGAAGTGGCCGTGGCCTGGCGCCTGGCACTGGAAAGCACGCACACCCCCACCGCACTGATTCTCTCACGCCAAGCCATTCCCACGCTCGACCGCAGCGAGATGGCCAGTGCCGACGGCGTGGCGCGCGGCGCCTATGTCCTGGCCGATTGCCCCGGCGCCGGTGATGCCGATCCCGAGGTCATCCTGATCGGCACCGGCTCCGAACTGCCGCTGGTGGTAGAGGCCTGGCGTGCCCTGTGCGAACAGGGCGTGCGGGCCCGCGTGGTATCCATGCCCAGCTGGTATCGCTTTGAAAAACAGGATGCCGCCTGGCGCGAAAGCGTGCTGCCGCGCGCGGTTCGCGCCCGCGTGGTGGTGGAACAAGCCGGCTCGCTGGGGTGGGATCGCTATGTCGGCATGGATGGGGCGATGGTTACCATGTCCACCTTCGGCGCCTCGGCCCCGCTTGCCAAACTTCAGGAAAAGTTCGGCTTCACGCGTGACAACGTCGTCAAGCTGGCGCACGAGGCCATCGCGAAAAGCCGCTGAGCCGTCCAGGAACCGGCGCTGGCTCGCGGCCGGATTGAAAAGTTCGACAGGAGATTGCTTGCATGCGTGTTGCCATCATCGGCTTGGGCCGCATGGGCGCCGGGATTGCCCGCCGCCTGATGCGTGCCGGCCATGAAATCGTTGCGTTCGACGTGGCCAAGGAGGCCGTTGCTGCCCTCGCCGAGCATGGCGCGATTGCCGCTACCTCGCTGGAGGATGCCGCCACCAAGTTCGAGGGCCAGAAGGTGTTCTGGGTCATGCTGCCCGCTGGCGAGATCACCGAAACCACCATCGCCCAACTGGCCGATCTTGCCGCCCCTGGCGACATCCTGATCGACGGCGGCAATTCGTTCTACAAGGACGATATCCGCCGCGCCAAGGCCTTGGCCGACAAGGGCATCGCCTATGTTGACGTGGGCACGTCTGGCGGCGTCTGGGGCTTTGACCGCGGCTTCAGCATGATGGTTGGCGGGCCGGCAGAGGCCGTCGCCGCGATCGACCCGATCCTGGAATCGCTGGCGCCGGGCATGGGTACGATCGAGCGCACTGCTGGCCGTGGCGACGATGCCGACCCGCGCCCGGAAAAGGGCTATCTCCACGCCGGGCCGGCGGGCGCGGGCCACTTCGTCAAGATGGTCCACAATGGCATCGAATACGGCATGATGGCCGCCTTTGCCGAAGGGTTCGATATCCTCAAGGCCAAGGCATCGGACAAACTGCCCGAAGACGAACGCTTTGACCTCAACCTGCCCGACATTGCCGAAACCTGGCGCCGCGGCAGCGTGGTCGCTTCCTGGCTGCTCGATCTGACGGCAGACGCCCTCGCGCGCGACCATGCGCTCGACCAGTTCTCGGGCAACGTGGCGGATTCGGGCGAAGGCCGCTGGACGGTCGAAGCCGCGATGGAAGAAGCGGTGCCGGCCTACGTGCTCTCGGCTGCGCTGTTTGCCCGCTATCGCAGCCGCATGGAAACCACGTTTGGCGACAAGGTGCTGTCGGCCATGCGTTATGGTTTTGGCGGCCACGTCGAACCGAAATGATCGGGTAGCACCTCCCTTGCAAAGGAGGTGCGCCAAATTTAACGATCGTGCATCGGGATTGCACACCCACGCCAATGCACCGTAATCTTTGCAACCCCCTGCCCTGTCCCCGCTGCTATGGTGCGAGCGGATATTGAGGAGGGGGTTTTTGCAATGCACGCACGGCAGATGGCAACGGTCGGAATGGACAAGGCGCCGCGCCGCTGGGCCGATTGGGCGATCGCCCGGATCGAGGCAGACTATGCCCGCAGCGCCGATACCCACCTGATCCCGCTCGATCTGCCTGCGCTGCCCGGCGTTGCCATCTACCTCAAGGATGAAAGCAGTCACCCGACCGGCAGCCTCAAGCATCGGCTGGCCCGCTCGCTGTTCCTGCACGCGCTGTGCAGCGGCTGGATCGGCGAAGGCACGACCGTAGTCGAGGCCTCGTCCGGCTCCACCGCCGTATCGGAAGCCTATTTCGCGCGCATGCTGGGCCTGCCGTTCGTCGCGGTGATCCCGGCCACCACCGCCGCCGAGAAGATCGCCGCGATCGAGGCGCTGGGCGGGCAATGCCACAAGGTGGCCGATCCCACCGCCGTCTATGGCGAGGCGCAGCGCCTCGCCGATGAGCGCGGCGGCCACTACATGGACCAGTTCACCTTTGCCGAACGCGCGACCGATTGGCGCGGCAACAACAACATCGCCGAAAGCATCTTTGCCCAGATGCGCCGCGAGCCTGCCCCGATCCCCACCTGGATCGTGTGTGGTGCCGGCACGGGCGGCACTTCGGCCACGTTGGGCCGCTTCGTGCGCTATCACCGCCATGCCACGCGCATCTGCGTGGCCGATCCGGCGCATTCGGTATTTCACCGCCACTGGCACGATCGCACCATCGTGCGCAAGGATGGCGCCTGCAGCGTGATCGAGGGGATTGGTCGCCCGCGCGTGGAACCCTCGTTCGTGCCCAATGTGATCGACCGGATGGAAGTGGTCGAAGACGCCGCCTCGATCGCGGCGGCGCGTGCGCTGTCGCGCCATCTTGGCCGCCGCGTGGGTGGATCGACCGGCACCAACCTGATCGCCTGCGCGCGGCTGGCGAGCGACATGGCCCGTGCCGGCCAGCACGGCTCGATCGTCACGCTGCTGTGCGATTCCGGTGAACGCTATGCCTCCACCTGCTTCAACGATACCTGGCTGGCACAGCGCGGCCTGGATATCGCCGATGAAGAGGCACGGATCACGGCCTTTCTCGCGCACGGGCAATATTGATGGTAGCGCAACCAAACTGAACACCCTATCTGCCGTGACCAGACCGCGCGGGCTGCCGCGCACAACGGCAAAGGAACTTGCGCCCATGAACGGTGCCTATCTGATCGGCGGGGAAAACCGCACCAGCAGCGAAACCTTCACTGGCGTGGCCGCCGCCACCGGCCAGGCGCTGGACGGCGATTTTGCCGTGACGCCGCTGGCCGATATCGCGCAGGCCTGTGCCCTGGCGGGCGCGGCATTCGATACCTATCGCGAAACCACGCCGGCCGCGCGCGCTGCATTCCTGGAAGCGATTGCCACCGCGCTGGAAGCCCGCGCCGAGGCAATCATCGCCCGCGCCATGCTGGAATCCGGCCTGCCGCAGGGCCGGCTGGCGGGTGAACTGGGCCGCACCACCGGCCAGCTCCGGCTATTTGCCACGGTCGTGCGCGAAGGCACCTGGGCCGGCGCGATGATCGAGCCCGCCCTGCCCGATCGCCAGCCC
>NZ_KE148345.1:0-4009 GCF_000410615.1 Novosphingobium sp. B-7
GGCGCTGTCGCGCCCGGCCCGCACCAGCGGCCAATGCGCCGCCAGGCCGCGCACGACGCATGGCGTTGTGGCGGCGGCCAGCACGGCATCGAGAGCGCCGCCATGATCGGCCAGCGCCACCTCTGCCACGCAAGGAAGGCCTTCAGGCACGGCCAAGGCGCGCCATCAGATCGGCAAAGCGCCCAAGCGCGGCCACGGCCATGTAGATCGGCAGCAGATAGCCCTGGGCGTTGAGTTCGCCCAGCGCCGCGCCGTCGAGCGCGGCCAGGCGATCTTCGGCAATGATGTGATAGCCCACCAGGCTGCGGGTGGAGCCTTCGGCCAGGGGCACATCGAGCGTAAAGGGTTCGAGCAGGCCATGGTGTTCGAGCGCGGCGAGAAACGCCGGCGTGGCGCGCCAGCCAGCGTCGAGCGCGCCCAGTTGCTCTGCCTTGGCGGCAAGATAGGGCGTGGGGGCACCGGCATCATCGAACAGGCGCTGCCCACCGGGCGCTCCCACGCGGGCATGGGCAAGATCGATATGGACCTGGGGCACTTCATCGGCATCGCGGGTGCGGCCGATCAGGAACGGCTGCACGGCGTGGGCCAAAGGCACGTAGGCCGCGTCCCAGCGGTCGCCGGCCAGGAACAGGTTTTCGCCGTGGTCAAAACCGAACAGGGCCAGCGCGGCAAAACGCCCGGTCTGCCCATCGCGGCGGAACACTATGGGATAGTGCGCCGCAACTGCGCGAAATTCCGATGGCACGACCAGGCATCCCATGACCCCGTCGCCCCATTGCGCCCCGGCGGTGGTGACCACGGCAAGATCGCGATGGCTGGCATTGTCGAGCAGGGCGTGGCTGCTGCTGCTGGTCACGGTGCGGGCGTCCTCTCTCTTGTGGCTCTTCCAATCCTGCCCCCTTGTTTCATCGCCCACTGCCACAGGCAAGTGCGTTGAAAAGAGGGCCATCCGGCCGGGCTGACGGGCAGTGTCGCCCGGCCGGATGGGGAGGGCCGCGTCAGAAGTTGACGCGGAAACCAGCCGAATAGCGGGCATAGCCGCTGGAGGCGAAGAACACGTTGTTGTCAGACCGCAGGTGCCCACGCCGGCCCTGGTTGGTCAGGTTGATGGCATCGGCAAAGACGGTGAAGCCCTTGCGGAATTCCCAGCTGGCGCTGGCATCGACCTGGCCATAAGGCTCGACATAATAGGGGTTGGGCCCCGTGCCCGAGAGGAACTGCGCGCGCCAGTTGTAGGCAACGCGCGCCTGCAGCCCGTGCTTGTCATAGAACAGCACCGCGTTGGCACTGTCAGACAGCCCGGTCAGCGCGAACTGCGTGACGCTCGACGGCTTGGTGTTGTCGTAGGTCGCATCGCCGCGCACGATCGTATAGTTCAGGATTGCACCGAAACCGGTGTTCCAGAACGAGTGCTGGATGGCAAATTCCCAGCCATAAAGCGTGGCGGTCTGCGAGGAATTGACCGGCGTGGCGATCTGGAAATTGACCGCCGCGTCCTGAGGCGTGCCAAAGATGTTGCCCGTCAGGTTGCCGGTGGCATCGGTGCCGGTGATCTGCGAGCTTTCAGGGTAATGGGTGAAGATGTAGTTGCGGATCGCCGCCGTGCTGGCATCAGCCCCCAGCGCGGAAATCGCCGCCTGATAGCGCGGGCCATTGGCCGGGTTGGTCAGGCCGAAGGCCGGGCTGTCGACGCGGGCCGACGAGATGAAGTTCGACACGCCCTTGTGGAAGAAGCCCACCGAGACATAGCTCGTCGGCGCGTAATACCATTCGAGGCTGACATCGATGTTCTTCGACTTGTAGGGCATCAGGCCCGGATTGCCCTGGCTGCCGGTGCCACCGCCGATGCGGAACAGCTGGTCCAGCGTGCGGCCACCCTGAAGGCTGGCGTAATCGGCCCGGGTAATGGTGTGGCTGTAGGATGCACGGAACTTGACGTTGCGCGCGGGCTGCATGTCAAAGTCGAACGCGGGCAGGAAGTTGTCATAGCTGCCGGCAAAGGTGGTGAACGCGCTGTCACCGCCATAGATCAGGCCAAATTCGTTGGCCGAGACCCACTGCGTGCCAGTGGGCACCGGCACCAGCGCCGACGAGGTGACGCGGGTGTTTTCATAGCGCAGGCCAGCGCGGAAATGCGCCTCGCGGCCGAGCAGGTCGAACTTGGTGTTCACCTGCACATAAGGCGCGATCGTGCGTTCCTTGATGCGGCGATCGACGGTGTAGGGCGCCAGGCAGTTGCCGGTGCCGCCGCAGATCTGGTTCTTGCTATCGAGCAGGCTCACCATCTTCTCGAAGTTGAAGCTGTAGAACTGCTTGATGATGTTGGGATCGTTGGCGCCCGAAACGCCCTTGAACTTGTCCGGCACCGAAACCAGGCTGAACAGGTCATCAGGCGTCTGGCTGGCCGGCAGCGAGCCACCCCAGGTGTCATGCTGGATATAGCCATAGGCCGAACGCACCTTGTTCTCGGTGTAGTCCGCGCCGAAATCGAGGCTGTCGATCACCCCGCTGTCGAACTTGAACTGGCCCGAAAGCCGCGCCTCGTTGATCTCGTCGCGGAAATAGGCGTTGCGGAAGGCATTGCCGGTGGGCGTGATATTGGCCGGATCGAGCGCATCGACGCCCGGGTTCATGCCCACCGAGATTACCGGCAGATCGTGGGTAAAATCGATCTTCTGGTTGGCGATGCCGAACACCGCAGAGCCCACCGACACGCTGGTGCCATAGGGATTGTTGGGCTTGGATTCGGCCGTCGAATGGTGCGCGTCCAGCTCCAGCGTCAGGCGATCGATGCCGTCCCACTTGAGGTTGCCGCCGATCGAGCGGTTGATCGAGCGGTTTTCGGTAAGCGCCGCGCTATACGACAGGTCCTTGCCTTCGTTGGCGCCAAAGTGTTCGGCATAGAACACCGGGCCGGCCACCGGGCCATCGGTCCACTGGCTGGAAACGTCGTTGAAGTTGAACCAGATGCCCACGCTGTTGGTGCGCGCGCGCACGGTGTTCTGGGAATAGGTATAGTCGAACGTCGCCGTCAGCGTATCGGTGGGGCGCAGTTGCAGCACGAGCTGCCCGTTGATGCGCTCGCGATCGATGTCGGTAATGTCATAGCTGGCGTTCTGCGGCACCTGATAGACATCGTTGGGGCCGGGCCGGTTGACGATGTTGGCATAGCGCGGATCGCCCTGCTGCGGCAGCGAGCCCCAGTTGTTTTCCGAGCCCAGATAGCCATCGCGCCAGCCGACATTGGCCTGGTTGTTGCTCGCCTTGCGCTTTTGCCACACGCCGGTGACCAGCACGCCCACCTTGCCGTCGGCAAAGGTGTCGCTGATGATGCCCGACACTTCGGGCGTGATCGGGCTGCCTTCGTTGCGCGAGGTATCGATCATGCCCTTGATCGCCAGGCTGCCATGCAGGCCGGGCCGATCGAGCGGGCGTGGGGTCTTGATATTGATCGTCGAACCGATGCCGCCGGTGGGCAGCGTCGCCCGGCCCGACTTGTAGACTTCAACCCCGGCAACGCCTTCGGACGCGAGGTTGGCGAAATCGAAGCTGCGCGTGGACGGCGCGCTGGCGCCATCGCCCAGGCTGGACGTGGGCATCTGGCGGCCGTTGAGCAGCACCAGGTTGAATTCGGGGCCAAAGCCACGAACGGTAACGGTAGAGCCTTCGCCGTTGGAGCGGTCGATCGACACGCCGGTGATGCGCTGAAGCGATTCGGCCAGGTTGGTGTCGGGGAACTTGCCCATGTCTTCGGCCGAAATCGCATCGACCACGCCCTGGGCGCTGCGCTTGATATTGGCAGCGGCCGAAAGGCTGGCACGGATGCCGGTGACGACGATGGCGTTTTCCGGCGCTTCGGTGGCAGCTTGCGGATTGGCGGCCGGCTGGGCGGCCGATGCCGCGCCGGCGGTGTCCTGCGCCAAGGCCGGATTGGCTGCCAGGCCCACGGCCATGACCGAAGCCCCCAGTACCAGGCGCGCGCGCAAAGAATGGCAACGTGTGCTCATCA
>NZ_KE148345.1:4019-10638 GCF_000410615.1 Novosphingobium sp. B-7
CCCCGTTTTCACCCGGCGCTTTGCGTCCGGCTTGTGAACGTTCTCAACTGTGGTGACGCATGCGCGTGAACGTTCACTTTGTCAAGCACCCGGCGTTGCCAGCCGTGACAAAGGGCAATGAAACGAGATCAGCCTGCCGGGAAAGCAGCTGGCAAGCGCGGCCTGGACAGTGCGCCGCCCGCGCCGCGGCGATCAGCCTGTGGCGCGAAGGCCAAGTTGCGCGGTCGGATAGGCCGCGCGATCGTTGCCCGCGGGTTGACCATGCCCGGGCAGGCCATGTTCGAACACGGTCGCGGTGATGCGATTGCGGCCCTCGCTCTTGCTGCGATAGAGCTGCGCATCAGCCATATCGATCCACTCCTGCGGCTTGGCCCCGGCGACGCTGCGCGCACTGGCGATGCCGATGCTGACCGTGACGAACGCATCCACGCCCGATCGCGCGTGCGGAATACCCAGCTGGCGCACCTGGCGCCCAATCTCGGCCGCAACGGATTGGGCCGTGGCCAGGTCTGCGCCGGGCAGCACGCAGACGAACTCTTCCCCGCCATAGCGGGCCGAAAGATCGGTCGCACGGCGCACCGCGCGGGTGAGCGCGGCGGCGACCATGGCAATGCAGCGGTCGCCGGCCGGGTGGCCATAGGCATCGTTGAACTGCTTGAAGAAGTCGATATCGAGCATGACCACCGACAGCCATTCCTGCTGCCGCGCCAGCCGCGGGGTCTCCACCTCCAGCGTGCGTTCCAGGTGCCGGCGATTGGACAAGCCGGTGAGCGCATCGGTCACCGCCATCCGTGCCAGTTGATCGCGCAGGCGCTTGAGTTCAACATGATTGGCCACCCGCGCGCGCAGGATCGGCGGCTGCACCGGCTTGGTCACATAGTCGATCGCGCCCAGCGACAGACCGCGCATCTCGTCCTCGCTGTCCCCCAGGCCGGTGGTGAAGATCACCGGCACATCGGTCAGCGTGGCATCCTGCTTGAGCGCGGCACAGACGGCAAAGCCATCCATGCCCGGCATCAGCACATCGAGCAGGATGAGATCGGGCTGCGCGGTGCGCGCCAGATCCAGCGCCTCTTGCCCCGACAGGGCAAAGCAGACGTCGTATTCGTCTTCGAGCACGGCATTGATGATCTCGATATTGGCGATTTCATCGTCGACGATCATCACCAGACCGCGCCGCGACAAGGGGGGAAGCGCCTGGCCCATTAGGCAACGGCCCCCTGTATCGGCGCATCATCGGCAAGGCTGCCTTCTGCTTCGAGCAGGGCCAGCGCGCGGCCATAGTCGAGCCGTTCCAGCGCCTGGCGCACCGGATGGCCCTGGCGCGCCGGCTCGGGCAGGCCCAGCGCATCAGCATAGACGACAAAGGCAGCCCGCGCCGCCAGGCTGCGCCGCTGCACCAGATCGATCAGCCCGTCGCGCGCCTGGGCAACGGCGCCGGCATCTGCGCACGAGCCATCTGCCTCCGTGATCGACGGGACATGAGCCGGAAGCGGTGGCGCCAGGCTGCGCGCCGCCTCGATCGCCGGGGCCAGTTCGCGGGCCAGCAGGGCAATCTCGCGGTCGAGGCCAAAGGTCTGTTCGGCGGCCAGCAAGCGCTCGATGCGCGCGGCCACGGCCTGGACCTGCGGCAGTTCGAGCGAACCGGCCACGCCCTTGAGCGAATGGGCCAGGCGCCGCGCCTCGGCCAGGCGGCCTTCGTCCACCAGGCTGGTCAGCGCACCGGGCGTGGCGGCATAGATATCGCCGAAATCGCCGATCAGCTTGAGCAACAGCGTGCGCTTGCCATTAACCCGCGCCAGGGCCGCAGGAATGCCGAAGGGCGGCAGGTGATCGGGCAAGACCGCCTCGGACGCGCCGGCCGCATCGTTGGCCACGGCGTCGTTTGCCACAGGGCCGGTCCAGGCGGCATCGGTTCCCTGGCCGGCCACTGCCCCGGCAGGCGCGGCATCGGGCCGGCGCAACCAGCGTTCCAGCGTGCGAACCAGCAGCGCAGGCTCAACCGGCTTGGCGATATGATCGTTCATGCCGGCGTCAAGGCACCGCTGGCGTTCTTCGTCATAGGCATGCGCCGTCATCGCGATGATCGGCAAGGCGTCGGCGCTCCACGTGCGACGAATGCGCGCGGTGGCTTCGATGCCGTCCATCTCGGGCATCTGCACATCCATCAGCACAGCGGCATAGGCCCCGTTCTGCGCCGCCACCATGGCGCAGGCGATGCGGCCGTTTTCGGCGCAGTCCACCTCGAGCCCGGCATCGCCGAGCAGTTCCATGGCGATTTCGCGGTTGATCTCGTTGTCTTCGGCCAGCAGCACGCGCAGGCCGCACAGGCGCTGTGGCAGGCTTGGCGCCTGCGCCACCGCGTCTGCCATTGCCGCTGGCGCGCCGGCAGGACCCTTGGCGGGCGCGCGTTCGACCCGTTCGGGGAACAGATCGCACAGCGTTTCGATCAGCGCGCGCGGCTGCAGCGGCTTGGTCAGGAACGCATCGACATCGGCGCGATCGACCGACCCCAGGAACTCGTCGGCGCCATAGGCCGTCACCAGCAGTGTTGCCGGCAGGCGCCCATGCGGCACGCGGGTGCGCATGGCCTTGACCGTGTCCATCCCGCTCAAGCCCGGCATCTTCCAGTCGAGCAGGACAAGATCGAACGGACGCCCGGCGGCGGCCGCTGCATCGATCGCTGCCAGGGCTTCCTCGCCCGAGGCAACGAGATCGACCGCCATGCTCCATCCGGTCAACAATTCGTGCACGATCTGGCGCGAGGCGGCATTGTCATCGGCAGCAAGCACGCGCAGGCCCGCCAGGCCCGGCGGCGGCAGCAGCCCGGCGCGGGCCAGCGTGCCGGCATCGCCCATCACCACGCGGAAGGTAAACACGCTGCCCATGCCGGGCGTGCTTTCCACCGTGATGCCGCCGCCCATCTGCTCAACAATCTGGCGCGAGATGGCCAGGCCCAGCCCGGTGCCACCAAAGCGCCGGGTCATCGAACTGTCGGCCTGGGTAAACGAGGTGAACAGTGCATCGCGCGCCTCGGCGGTCATGCCGATGCCGGTATCACGCACGGTGCATTCCAGGGTGACGGTGCCCTCGCCCGTCGCCACCAGATCAACGCCGACCATGACCACGCCCTTTTCGGTGAACTTGACCGCATTGCTGAGCAGGTTGAGCAAGACCTGGCCAAAGCGCAGTTCATCGCCCACCACCATCTGCGGCACGCGCGGCCCGATGGTGACGCGCAGCGCCACGCCCTTGCCCTCGGCATCGAGAGTGAGCATCTGGGCCTGGTGCTCCACTGTGGTGCGCACATCGAACGGCCGTGCCTCGAGCGTGAGCTTGCCGGCCTCGTTCTTGGAATAATCGAGGATGTCGTTGATCAGGCGCAGCAGCGAGGCACCGGCATCGGCAATCCGCGCGACATAGACCTGTTGCCGGGGATTGAGCGCGGTGCGCTGCGCGAGGTGGCAAAAGCCCAGGATGGCGTTCATCGGCGTGCGGATTTCGTGGCTCATGTTGGCCAGGAACATGCTCTTGGCGCGCGTGGCATCCTCTGCCTCGCGGGTGCGTTCTTCCAGCGCCAGATTCTTGGCACGGATTTCCTCGCCCATGGCCGTGACACGCTGCACGGATTCGACCAGTCGGTCGCTGAGCCAGACCAGCACGGCAGTCTGGAACGCAACGATCACGGCGTGAAGCAGCACGCGGGCAATGTTGCCCTCCCCCGGAAAGACTGCATAGGGCAAGGCATAGAGCAGAACGAGGTGATGCAGCGCCGTTGCCGTGGCCGCCATCAGGATGGCGCCGCGATCGCACCAGGCGATGGTCAACGCCAGCATGGCAAAGAAGTACATGTGCATGTCCATCTGCCAGGCATGGCCCTGCATCAGGAACAGCAGCAGCGCCGGCTCTCCCACCAGCGCCACGGCGGAAAGATAGCGGGTGGAACGGGCAATGCCCTGGCGCCACCACATCAGGTGGTAGGCGAGCGCCAGAACGCCGCCGGCAACGCCCGCCGCGATCGGCGACTGGCCCGTCAGCCAGGCGACAACCGCCAGCAGCGGCACGTGCGCCCACAGCAGATAGACCAGAAAATGGCCGAAGCGGTGGCGCACGTCATCCAGTTCGGTGGCCGGTAGCGGCACGGCCGCAACCTTGGGAGCGGATAACGCAGTGGGCACGAAACGCGGCGATGAGAGGATCGTCATAGGGCCGTTTCTTCCTTGGCAGCGCCGAGGCAGCCCGCCAGACGTGGCGAAGCGAATACGAACCAGGCCCCTTCTCGGCGCAGTGCGGCAGGAAAATCCACACGGGGGGACGTGGCGATAGCGATATTGGCAAAGCGGCCGGGTGCCACGAGCGCGCCTTGCGCGCCGGCGACCATGGCCAAAGTCTGCATCTGTGGAGTGCCGGGCGGAGCAATGACCACCACCTGGTCACCCGGCTGGATCGGCGGGACGGAGGCCCAGGCCAGGCCAGCCACGCCGGCCAGCATCAGGGCGGCGGCGGGCCATATGCTAACGATGGCGGGAGCAGCGATCGTGCGCGGCGGCGGCGCAGGCATCGCACCGTGGCCCGATGCGGCTACGGCGCGATGGCAAGTCGCGTTGATACTGCTGGTACGATCATCGATCATATCCGCCCTCCACACCTTGGAGGTTACGGGTGGCCAATTTCCAATTGGTAAACTTTTACGTTATCGAACTGATCGCAAACTGAATTTGGCCAACAAGGCGCAGTTTTTCGTGTAATATTTCATCCAAATTGGCAGTTATTCGCGCGCCAAATAGCGGGCGCTTGCAGCAAACTCTGTCAGCCCGGCAGGTAAGCAGACACATGCCAGCAATAGGCGCCCGGCAGCGCGCGCTGGTTTAGCGCCGGTTTTCTGCGGTTTTCAGCCAACCACACGTACGGGAACACCCTGATAGGCGAGACCAGGACGCAGGTGTTCGTGCTTCATCACCACGCTGCCGCCCAGCACGCGGGTGCCCGAATCGATCACCGCGCCATAGAGCGGCACGGTGCCGGCATGCACGGTGGCGCCGGTGCCGATCCGCACCTTGTCCACCTTGAGCACGCGATCCTCGAACGTGTGGGCCTGGAAATTGGCATGGACCGTGGCGCCATCGCCGATCTCGATCATGTCGGGATCGACGACCTGGGCAAACAGCGGCCCGAGCACGGCGCGGCGCCCGATCTTGAGGCCCATAAGCCGCAGATAGACCAGCAGCAGGAACGTGCCTTCCAGCTGTTGCAGGATGAAATTGGCATAGCGCGCCCAGGCCACGTAGACGAAATCCCAGCGGCTGCACCAGCACGACCACAGCGCGTGCTGACCAGGCCGCACCCGGCCGATCAGGCCCCATTTGAGGACCATCACCACCAGGCACAGCGCCACCATCGTGGCCAGCGTGGCGCCGGGCACCACCACCCAGGTCATCAGTGCCAGGCTGGCCCCACGCGCCGCAGCCGCACCGATCGCGGCAAACCACAGGGCGCCCAGCACCAGCGGCACCACCGGCAGGAAAAAGCGCGCCAGTTCCCAGAACCAGCGGTTGGCCTGGCGGATCAGCGAAGGATCGTGCGTCACGCTGCGATCGGCCTCCACCACCTGGCGGCGCGGCAGATCGAAACTGGGGTGGCCAAAACGCGACTGGCCGCGCGCGATGCAGGTGGCATCGGCAACGGTGGAAATGCCGATCAGGATGTCATCGGGCAGAGTCTCGCCCGCCGGGATCACCGCGTGATTGCCCAGGAAGGTATTGCGGCCAAGGCGAATCGGCGCGACCCGCACCGTGCCCTGGCGCAGCTCCGCCCCGCCCAGATAGATGCCATCGGCAAAGAAGGTTTCCGCCCCGATCGTGACGAGTTCGGGCGTCACGTCAAAGATCGTGCTGATCTCGCACTTGTCGCCCAGCTTCATGCCCGCCAGGCGCAGCCAGTGCTTGTACATCAAGGTGCCCGAAAGCCACTCGCCGGCGGCAAAGACCGCACCGGCCTTGATCCACAGACGGATGTAGCCAAGGCTCCAGCGGTCGATCACACCGGGCCGCACGCGGCCCATCGCGCGCAGCAGGACTGCCGACCAGAAGACGTTGAGCGGCACGGCAAGGACCGTGGTGGCGAGCAGCGCCGCAATCACGCGCCCATCGAGCGAGGGCGCGGCCATCCAGTGCCAGATCGCCTTGGCGCTTACTTCGCCGCCCAGGCACAAGCCCAGCAGCAGCAGTTCGCCCGGCAGCGCGGCCAGCGCGGTGAACAGCCCCTGCCCAAGAAGCAGCAGCAGGCCATGGCGCCAGGGCCCAAGCCGCGTGGCGGCGCGGGTGATCACCGGAGGCGGCGGCGCCACGCCCACGCGCTGCGCCGGTACGCCGTCCCACACCTCGCCCGCCGGCACCGTGCCGCCGGCATTGAGCACGGAAAGCGCTGTCAGCACACTGCCCGCGCCCATGCGCGCCGGGCCTTCTACCCCGGCACGCACCATCAATGCAGCGCCGGCGTCCAGAGTGATCGGCGCCACCACGATATCGCCGCGATCGAGTTCGACCAGACCCAGGTGGGCGCCCTGCCCCAGCGCGACATCATCGCCCAGGTCGAGCAGATCCCAGCCGCCCCGGCGCAG
>NZ_KE148345.1:10795-11216 GCF_000410615.1 Novosphingobium sp. B-7
ACCGGCGCGCGCACCGGGCGATAGCGCCCGATCGCCAGCCACTTGACCGCCACGGCAAAGGCCACCGACACCGGCAGATATACCAAGAACCCGGCCAGGCCGATCAGCGGCGCCACCAGCACCAGCGTGGCCAGGCCCAGGTGCGCAAAGGCCAGCGGCGCCACGCGGAACGCGGCGAACCACGAGGCCCAGGCCGCCACCAGCACCGTCATCGCCAGCCAACCGCCCTGCACCAGATTGGCCAGCAGCGGGCGCGCCACGCCTTCGCGCAGCAGCGGCAGCGCCGCATCGGCAATGGTTTCGGCCGGTTCGGGCGCGCGCAGGGCCAGGGCCCGCACGGTGCGCGCATCATAGATGTCGCTCACCGTCACCCAATCGCTGCGCCAGTCTTCGCGCAGCAGGGTAACCAGCATCGCGGCGC
>NZ_KE148345.1:11433-39565 GCF_000410615.1 Novosphingobium sp. B-7
GTTGTGGGCAGCGCCGCGATCAGGCCGATCTGGCGCGGGACCATGTAGGGCGGCAGGCTGGCACTCAGCGCCTGGCGCAGCGTATCCCCCAGGGGCGGCGCGGCGGGATCGACCGGCACCACATAGGCGACGAGTTCGGGCACGCCGCCGCGATCCTGCACCGTGGACCCGGCCGCGCGCACGCCGGGCAGCGCGGCAAGCTGCGCCTCGATCTCGCCCAGTTCCACGCGATAGCCGCGGATCTTGACCTGGGCATCGATCCGCCCGTGATAGAACAGGTTGCCGGTCTCGTCGCGGTGCACCAGGTCGCCGGTGCGATAGAGCCGCCCGTGGCGCGGATGATCGATGAACTTCTCGGCCGTGAGATCGGGGCGATGGCGATAGCCGCGCGCCACCCCGGCGCCGCCGATGCACAACTCGCCCTGCGCGCCCTCAGCCACATCGTCCAGCGCATCGTCGAGCACATAGGCGTGCATGCCCGGCACGGGGCGGCCGATGGTGATCGGCCCACCCGGCACGATATCGCCGCGCAGACAGGTGACCGCGCATTCGGTCGGGCCATAGCCATTGACCAGCCGCCGCCCCTGCGCCCACAGCGCGGCGATATCGGCCGGCAAGGCTTCCCCACCGACATAGAGCAGCTTGAGATCAGGCAGCGCCGCCTGAGGATTGCTGCAGCCACTGCTGCGCAGCAGGGTGGGCGGCGGGCAGAACACGCTGGCGCGGTGATCGGCCAGCCAGGCGACAATGTCTGGCCCCAGCCGCGCGGCCGCATCATCCATCACCAGCAGCGTGGCGCCACTGGCCAGTGCCAGCCAGATTTCCTCGATCGAACTGTCATAGGCGACCGACGAGCCCTGGACCACGCGGTCTCCCGGCCCCAGCGCAAATTCGGCCAGATCGGACGCGACCAGATTGGCGATCTGGCGATGCTCGATCATCACCCCCTTGGGTTTGCCCGTGGTGCCCGAGGTATAGATCAGATAGGCCAGCTGCGTCGGGCCGACCTGGGGCAGAGCCGCGCCGCCAGCAGGCGCTTGGGCCAGCAATTGCGCCGGATCATGCACCGCGCAGGCGCCATGGGCCAGGCCCGCCAGCCGCTCCAGCGCGGCCGGTTCGGCCAGGATCAGCGCGGGCTGCGCGTCTTCCAGGATATCGACGACGCGGCCATCGGGGAACGAGGGATCGAGGCAGGTGAACGCGCATCCGGCCTTGAGCACGGCCAATTGCGCCAGATAGAGCAGTGGCGACGTGCGCGGCAGGTGCAGCGCCACGACCGGTTCGCCGCCGGGCGCAGCGGCAGGCAGGCGCGCCAGGATCGCGTGGGCCAGAATGTCGCTTTGCGCGGCGAGATCGGCATAGCTGATCGCCTGGTCGATATCGCGGCCCTTGCCGGCCGGCACGAAGATGGCGCAGGCCTGTGGATGGCGCGCCGCCGCGGCCGCCAGAAAACCGTGCAGCGTCATGTCGTTTTGCAGTTGGTGTCCGCCCATATCCGCCCCCTAGCGCCGATGTTGCGCCGGTCAATCGGGAACCCCGCACAAAAACGCCGAATTCGGACAGGCCAACCGTGCGGAATCCGCGGCAGCATCCGCCCGTTCGACCCAAGGTACAATTGCCCGAACGGGGCCCCTTTGCGCATTCTCGGCCAGAACACGGAACGGGCCGCAGGGCTTCGTGGCAGGTCGCATAGCATGCCACCGTTTCACACGTCATTCGCCTTAAAGCATATGCAAGGAGAGGCCCCATGTTGCAGGAAGCCATGACCAAGTTTTCGGCCCAAAGCCCGATCAAGGCCAAGTTCGACAACTTCATCGGAGGCAAGTGGGTCGCGCCGGTTCGCGGCCAGTACTTCGACAACGTCTCGCCCGTAACCGGCAAGCCGGTGTGCCAGGTGGCGCGCGGCACGGCCGAAGATATCGAACTGGCGCTTGATGCCGCGCACAAGGCACGCGAAGCCTGGGGCCGCACCTCGCCCGCCGATCGCGCCAATATCCTGCTCAAGGTGGCGCAGCGGATGGAGGACAACCTCGACCTGCTGGCGATGGTCGAAACCATCGACAACGGCAAGCCGATCCGCGAAACCACCGCCGCCGACGTGCCGCTGGCGATCGACCACTTCCGCTATTTCGCCGCCTGCGTGCGCAGCCAGGAAGGCACCCTGGGCGAGATCGACCACGACACCGTGGCCTATCACTATCACGAACCGCTGGGCGTGGTCGGCCAGATCATTCCGTGGAACTTCCCGCTGCTGATGGCCGCATGGAAGCTGGCGCCCGCGCTGGCCGCCGGCAACTGCGTGGTGCTCAAGCCCGCCGAGCAGACCCCGATGTCGATCCTGGTGTTTGCTGAACTGATCGCCGACATCCTGCCCGAAGGCACGCTCAACATCGTCAACGGCTTTGGCATCGAAGCGGGCAAGCCGCTGGCCACCAGCAAGCGCATCGCCAAGATCGCGTTTACCGGGGAAACCTCCACCGGCCGGCTGATCATGCAGTATGCCAGCGAAAACCTGATCCCGGTGACGCTGGAACTGGGCGGCAAGAGCCCGAACATCTTCTTTGCCGACGTGATGGACGCCGACGACGACTATTTCGACAAGGTGCTCGAAGGCTTTGCCATGTTCGGCCTGAACCAGGGCGAAGTGTGCACCTGCCCGTCGCGCGCGCTGGTGCAGGAATCGATCTATGAAAAGTTCATGGAACGCGCCGTGGCCCGCGTGCAGAAGATCCGCCAGGGCAGCCCGCTTGATCCCGCCACGATGATCGGCGCGCAGGCCTCGCAAGAGCAGATGGAAAAGATCCTCTCGTACATCGACATCGGCCGTGGCGAAGGCGCCAAGGTGCTGACCGGCGGCAGCCGCGCCACGCTTTCGGGCGACCTTGCCGATGGCTATTACGTGACCCCCACCATCCTGGAAGGTCACAACAAGATGCGCGTGTTCCAGGAAGAAATCTTTGGCCCGGTGCTGGCCGTGACCACGTTCAAGGACGAAGCCGAGGCGCTGGCCATCGCCAACGACACGCAGTTCGGCCTGGGCGCGGGGGTGTGGACCCGCAACGGCAACCGCGCCTATCGCTTCGGCCGCGAAATCCAGGCCGGGCGCGTGTGGACCAACTGCTACCACCTCTATCCTGCCCACGCTGCCTTCGGTGGCTACAAGCAGTCGGGTATCGGGCGTGAAACCCACAAGATGATGCTCGATCACTATCAGCAGACCAAGAACCTGCTGGTCAGCTACAGCACCAAGGCGCTCGGCTTCTTCTGAGGCGCCGCGATGAAAGGCGCCCCCGGCGGACAACAGGGGCGCATTTTCCGGGGCGGGTGCGACAAGCGCCCGCCCCGCTTGGCTTGGAGCAATGATGCCATGGCAGATATTCCCGCCCGCGTGATGTCAACGCCGGCAGCCGATGAATGGATTGCCCGGCTGACGGCCATGCACGGACCGCTGATGTTCCACCAGTCGGGCGGCTGCTGCGATGGATCGGTGCCGATGTGCTATCCCCGCGGCGAGTTCAAGGTGGGCGGGCAGGACGTATTGCTGGGCCATATTGCCGGCGATGTGCCGGTGTGGATCGGCGCGGCGCAGTTCGAATATGCGCGGAACACCCAGCTGACCATCGATGTCGCGCCGGGGCGCGGCGCCGGCATGTCGTTGGAAACGCCCGAAGGTATTCGCTTTCTCGGCCATGCGCGGCTGTTCACCGATGCCGAGGCACTGGCCCTGGAAGAAGGTGGGCCACCGCCGCGCGGAGAATCCTGAGCAAGCCATCATATTTTTGTATCGCCGCCCTTTCCGATAGCGGCCGAACCATTGTATTGTGACCCTGCATTGATCGCCGCCCTGCGCGCGCGAAGGCAACGATAACAAGACAATAGCGGCGATTGGAGAGGGTCTTGGATATTCGCACCTGCGAGGTTGGCGTGGCTTCATCCCATGCATCCGATCCTTTCGAGGCCTTTGCCCAGATCAGCCGGTCGATCGCGCCAGAACATCTGGCGGGGGCCGTGATGTTCTGTTCCCACCGCTATGACCGGGAAATGCTGGCACGGGCGGCGCGCGGCTGGTCGATGGAACGGTTTCCGATGATCGGTTGCACCAGTTCGGGCGAGTTGACCGAGGCCGGCTATGACGAGGATTCGATCAGCCTGATCGCGTTTCCGGCCGACAGTTTCCACATGGTCAGCCACCGGTTTGACGATCTGGCGCACTTCGATGCCGGCGCGGCGCGGGCGGCAGTGCGCGACCTGGTGGCGCGCGCGGAAGTGGGCAGCGAGCGTCTCTCGATCCAGTCCCTGGGCCGCAAGGTGAACCATGCCGCGCTGTTCCTGGTCGATGGCCTGTCGCACAGCGAGGAATTGCTGGCGATGACCGTGCAGGATGCGCTGGGCGAAATCCCGCTGGTGGGGGGATCATCGGGCGATGGGCTGATGTTCAAGGAAACCGGCATCTATTCCGATGGCATGTTTCATGCGGCTGGCGCGGTGGTGGCGATCGTGTCGACCACGCGGCCGCTGCACGTGTTCCGCCGCCAGCACTATAAGCCCGGCGCGGTCAAGATGGTGGTGACCGGAGCCGATGCCGGCGCCCGCCGCGTAACCGAGATCAATGCCGAGCCGGCGGCCGAGGAATACCTGCGCCTGGCCAGCACGGTCTATGGCGGGATCGACATGCGCAAGCCCGACATGGCGCTGTTTGCCGCCTGCCCGCCGATGGTGCGCGCCGGGGGCGATTATCACGTGCGGGCGGTGCAGACCGCGCATGCCGACGGCAGCCTCACGTTCTATTGCGCGATCGACGAAGGCATCGTGCTGACCTTGGGCGAGCCGGTCGACCAGCTGGAAAGCCTGAATGCGACGATGGCGGAAATTCGCGAGGCGGTGGGCGAAATCGACCACATCATCGCCTTCGACTGCGTGCTCAACCGCATCAATGCCGAGCGGCGCCAGCTGGGCCGGCCGATTTCAGAAATCTATCGCCGCAACGGCGTGGTGGGCTTCAACACTTATGGCGAGCAGTTCCATGCGCTGCATGTCAACCAGACGTTCAGCGGGCTGGCGATCGGGCGATGACGGATAGCGCGCCTTTTACCACGGCTGCGCCAGAGGATGCCGCGCAGCATATCGCGCGGCTGGAAGGCGAGTTGCGCAAGCTGCGCAAGATCAACGCCACGCTGATCGACCGGGTGGAGCGATCGACCGACCTGTCGCATTCGGCCTTTTCGATGTTCGAGCGGGCGATCACGCTGGAGCAACTGGTGCGCGATCGCACCCGCGCGCTCGAACAGGCCATGGGCGAACTCGCCACGGTCAATGCCAAGCTGGCCCAGGCCCATGCCAATGCCGAAGCGGCCGAGACGCGGCTGCGCGATGCGATTGAGTCGATCAACGAGGGCTTTGCCCTGTTCGATGCCGAGGATCGCCTGGTGCTGTTCAACGAGGCCTATATGGGCTTCTGGCCCGAAGTGGCCGAGCTGCTGCCGGAAAATCCCACGTTCCACGAGATTATCAGCCTGCTGGCGCAGCAGCGCCGTCCGGCCGGCGCGCTGTCGGCGCCCGATCGCTGGGTGTCAGACCGGCTGGCGCGCCATGCCGTGGCATCGGGCGGCCATGTCCAGGCCCTGTCGGACGGGCGCTGGATCCAGATCAACGAGCTGCGCACCAGCGAGGGCGGCATCGTTGGCATCTATACCGACATTACCGAGGCCAAGGCCGAGGATGCCCGCGCCCGCGCCCGCGATCTGGCCGAACAGAACCTGGCGTTGCAGGCCCTGCTCGACAACCTGGTGGAAGGCGTGTGCATGTTCGATGCCGGCCGCCGCCTGACGGCGTGGAACGGCGCCCTGCAACGCCTGCTGGGCCTGGCCGGCGACGCGAGCGCGGCGATCGGCAACCACGAAGACCTGGTGCGCTTCTGCGCCCAGACCCTGGCGATGGACGGGGCCGACGCACTGGCTTGGCGCACCGAGGCCGAGGGCACGGTGCGCAACCGCCTGGCCACTGTGGGCGATCGCATCTGGGAAGTGCGCACCACCGCTACGGCGCTGGGCGGCATGGTGGTGGGCTTCCTGGATGTGACAGAGCCGACCACCGCCCGGCAGATCCTGCAGAATACCGCCGAAACGCTGGAACGCCGCGTGGCCGAGCGCACCACCGAGTTGACCGCGCTTAACCGCCGCCTGGCATCCGAAGTGGCCGAACGCCGCGCGATCGAGGCGCAGCTGCTGGAGGCCAAGACCGCAGCCGAAATGGCCAACCGGTCAAAGACCAGCTTTCTTGCCGCCGCCAGCCACGATCTGCTCCAGCCGCTCAATGCCGCGCGGCTGTTCATCGCCGCGCTGACCGAACGGCGGCTCGCCCTGCCCACCCGCGCGCTGGTCAACCAGGCCTCCACCTCGCTCAATTCGGTGGAAGACCTGCTGGAAACCCTGTTCGAAATCTCGCGCCTGGATGCCGGTGCCATCACCCCCAACCTCACCGACGTGAACCTGGCCGGCCTGCTCGGCACGTTGCAGACCGAATTTGCCCCGACCGCGCATGCGGCGGGCCTGACGTTTGCCGTGGAAGCCGCGCCGGTATGGGTGCGCAGCGACGCGCGCCTGCTGCGCCGCATCCTGCAGAACCTGGTGTCCAACGCCATCCGCTATACCGGCAGCGGGCACGTGCGCGTTACGACCGACAGCCCCACCCCGGGCCAAGTGCGGATCAGCGTGGCCGATACCGGCCCGGGCATCCCCAAGGACCAGCAGGAACGCATTTTCGAAGAGTTCCGCCGGCTCGACAACAGCCACCGCATTCCTGGCAAGGGCCTGGGCCTGGCGATCGTGCGCCGCGCCACGGCCATGCTGCAGCATCCGCTGGAATTGACATCAGACGCAGGCGCTGGCGCGTGCTTTGCCATCACCGTGCCCTTGGGCGAAAGCCAGGCCGATACTGCTCCCACCACGGCCAAGCCGGTGCGGGATCGCGCCATCCAGGGCCGACGCATTCTGGTGATCGACAACGAAACGCAGATCCAGCTGGGCATGGAAACGCTGTTGACCGGTTGGGGTTGCCAGGTCTTGGTTGCCGGCAGCGGGCCGGCAGCGATCGACCGGCTGGGCGCAGAAACGCCCGATGTGATCATCGCCGATTTTCACCTCGACCATGCCGAAACCGGCGACCAGGCCGTGCACGATGTGCGCGCCAGCCTGGGCCGCAGCGTGCCCGCGATCATCATTTCGGCCGATCGCAGCGAGGAACTGAAGGAACGCCTAGCCGGGCAGAAGCTGCCCCTGCTGGGCAAGCCGGTAAAGCCGGCGCAGTTGCGCGCGCTGTTGCAGACGATGATGCATTGAAACGGGCGGAGTTTGGCGCCCTTCGACAGGCTCAGGACAGGCCCTTCGACAAGCTCAGGGCGAACGGAGGTTTTTCATTAAAGCCCGTTCGGGCTGAGCTTGTCGAAGCCCCTGCGCGGGACCGTAGTTTCAGGCTTCGCACCACCCCCAACCCCCTCCTCTAAAGAGGATGGGGCTTTAAGATCAATACCTTAACCCCCCTCCTCTTCAGAGGAGGGGGTCGGGGGGTGGTGGAAGCCACAGCATACCGTCAATCGAAATGGACGCGGTTGGCCAGGATCACGGCCTGGGTGCGGCTGAACACGCCCAGCTTTTGCAGGATGGCCGAGACGTGGGCCTTGACCGTGGTGAGCGAGACATCGAGATCGTGCGCGATCTGCTTGTTGAGGCGGCCATGCACGAGATGGTGCAGCACCACCTTTTGCTGCGGGGTCAGGCTGTCGATCCGCGTGCGAATCTGCGCTTCCTCGGCGCTGGCGGGCGTTTCTTCGAGGCCGGTATCGGGAATGTAGATTTCGCCAGCCATGACCATGTGCAGCGCATTGACGATGCCATCGCGCTTCATCGACTTGGGCAGGAAACCGGCCGCGCCGGCAGAGAGCGCTTCTTGCACCAGGGCGCGGTCAAAGCTGCCCGAGACCATCAGCACCGGCACCATCGGAAATGCTTCGCGCAGTTGCACCAGGCCCGACAGGCGCGTGGCATCGGGCATGTTGAGATCGAGCAGGACCAGATCGCAATCGCCATGACTGGCGAGCACCGTGCAGGCTTCTTCGACGCCGGCCGCTTCGAGGATGTCGCAATGCTCGAACGTAACGGCAAGCAGGCTGCGCAGCCCGTCCCGCACCAGCGGGTGATCATCGACAACCAGGATGCGTTCGGGTGTGGCGTTGGCCATAGCGGCACTATCGGCCGGCCGCGGGGAAAAGCAAGAGGGGGAAGGTGCGCTCCGCACCCGCAAGGGTGTGCGGGACCCGCCGCCTTCCACAACGGGCCCCACGATGGCCCGGGGCGCTGTTGCCAGCACCCCGGTGAAGGGCAGGGGGCGGGAAGCCCCCCAGCTTCCGCCCCGACCCATCATGACTTGGGCAGCTTGAACACCCAGAGCGCGCCGCCCTGGCTGATTTCCTTGAAGGTCTTGGCGACCTCGCCACCCCACAGCGGCACGGCGCCGCCCCAGCCCGACATCACGGCGACATACTGTTCGCCATCCTGTTCCCAGGTGATCGGCGAGCCGACCACGCCCGAGCCGGTGTTGAACTTCCACAGCTCCTGCCCGGTCTTGGCGTCAAAGGCCTTGAGATAGCCTTCGGGCGTGCCCGTGAAGACCAGGCCGCCAGCGGTGCTCATCACCCCACCCCACAGCGGGGCCTTGTTCTTGTATTCCCACACGATCTTGCCGGTCTTGGGATCCATCGCGCGCAGGGCGCCGATGTGATCTTCGGCGATCGGCTTGATCGTGAAGCTGGCGCCGAGATAGGCCGCGCCCTTCTTGTAGGCGATCGGCGTGTTCCAGATGTCCATGCCCCAGTCGTTCGACGGGATGTAGAACAGGCCGGTCTGGTCGGAATAGGCCATCGGCATCCAGTTCTTGCCGCCCAGGAACGAAGGGCTGGCGAACACGGTCTTGCCCTTGGCCTCGCTGCCGCCGGCCATGTCAGGCGCGCCGGGGCGGTTGTCGTCGATATAGTTGGGGCGGCCGGTCTTGGCGTTGAAGCCGTTGGCCCAGGTCGTCTGCATGACGAACTTGCTGGCGCTGATGAACTTGCCGTTGGTGCGGTCGAGCACGAAGAAATAGCCGTTGCGATCGGCCTTGGCGCCCAGCTTCATCGCCTTGCCGTTGACCGTGGCGTCGAACGGAATGAATTCGTTCACCCCGTCAAAGTCCCAGCCATCGTGCGGCGTGGTCTGGTAATGCCAGACGATCTGGCCGTTGTCGGGGTTAATCGCCAGCGTCGAGGCGGTATAGAGATTGTCGCCCTGGCGCAGGTGGCTGTTCCACGGCGCCGGGTTGCCGGTGCCGAAGAAGATCAGGTTGGTTTCCGGGTCATAGGTGCCGCCAAGCCAGGTGGCGCCGCCGCCGGTCTTCCACAAGTCACCCGGCCAGGTGGCATTGAGCTTGCCGGTCATGCCGTTGGGCTGGCCACGCAGAGTGCCCATGTGGCCTTCGATCACCGGGCGGCTCCACACCAGTTCACCGGTGTTCACGTCGCGCGCCTCGACCACGCCAACCGCGCCGAATTCACCGCCCGATACCCCGGTGATGACCAGGCCCTTGACGATCAGCGGCGCAGCGGTCTGGCTGTAGCCGGCCTGGTAATCGGCCACGGTCTTGTTCCAGATGACCTTGCCGGTCTTGCGGTTGAGCGCCACGACGTGCGCATCAAGCGTGCCGAAGATGATCTTGTCGCCATAGATTGCCGCGCCGCGGTTGACCACGTCGCAGCAGGGCATGATGCCATCGGGCAGGCGGGCATCGTATTCCCACTGCTTTTCACCGGTGCGCGCATCGAACGCAAAGACGCGGGAATAGGAGCCGGTGACATAGATCATGCCGTCATAGACGATCGGCTGCGATTCCTGGCCGCGCTGCTTTTCCCCGCCGAGCGAAGCGGCAAAGGCCGGCACCATCTTGGCGACATTGGCGGTGTTGATCTGCGTGAGCGGGCTGAAGCGGTGCGCCTGCGGCCCCATGCCATAGGTCAACACGTCGCCTGTGGTGGTGGCATCGGCCATCAGGTCGGCATCGCCCGGGCCCGCAGCGGGCGCGCCATCGGCCAGCGCAGGAGCGGCCATGGCGATGGCCAGCACACAGGCTGCGGTCGCCTTGAAAAATCCCTTCATCATCACACCTCCGATTGATCGTGCAGCCTCTCGTGCGGGCTGATCACGTTGCGCTGATTATGGGGGGCGGATGGTGGTTTGCTGCGGCCGGTGCCCCCTGCCCCGCCCACCTGACATCTGGGAACCTATTCCATCGTGCGTAGGCCACAATTGGACCTTGGCACTAGGTTTGCTGCGCAACAATTGCCCCTCCACCACGCGCTGCGCGCGCGGTCCCCCTCCCCGCCGCTGCGCGCCAGGGAGGATCTCGTATCCTCCCCACATGGTGGGGAGGTGGCAGGCCGTAGGCCTGACGGAGGGGTGGGCCTCAACCCGCCAGCGGCGCCTGCCAGTTCACGCCATAGGGCTGGCACAGCGCGGCCAGGCGGCCGTCTTTCTGCATCTGGCCCACGATCTCTTCCAAGGCATCACCCAGCGTGCGGCTGGATTCCTTGACCGCCATGCCGACGTCCCAGCCGGGGCTGGTCATCATCGGCAAGGGCCCCTTGCGCCGGGCAAAGCCGCTGGCCTGGCCTTTGAGGCCGTATTCGAGCTGGGCCGTGGTCGCCATGGCGGCATCGGCATCGCCCTTGACCAGGGCCGAAACCGCCGACACGCCATTGGGATAGTGGGCCACATCCTTGGCGAGCGCGCCGCCGAATTGGCCCATCAGATAGTAATCGGGGATCGTGGCCACTTCGACGGCCAGCTTGTGCCCCTTGAACGAGACGGGAATGCCTTCGCATTCCAGGCCCTTGCCGGTGGCGCAGGCTAGGCCGAAGCGTTCCCGCGCATAGGGCGCGACGATCGCCACCTGGTCTTGCGCGGCGGCAAAGGCGGGATCAAACGGCACATGCAGCATGACATCGGCTGCCTGGAACCCCAGCAGCCCGCCACGCCACACCGCATTGCGCAGATCGTCTTCGACGCTTTCGCCGGCCGGGAAGATCGCCAGATCGGCTTTCACGCCGAGTGCTACGGCCAGGGCGCGACCGAGATCGGCATCGATGCCCTTGATCTGGCCGCCCTCGTCCCACGACCATGGCGCATTGTCCTGGTAGATCGCCACGCGCAGCATGCCGTTGGCCTTGACCTTGGCCAGAGGGGCTGCCTCCACCGCGCGGGGCAGGACGGCAGCAGCGGCAAGGCCAGCCAGCAGGGTGCGGCGCGTGACAGCCACCGGCTTATTCCTCGTGCACGGTTTCAAGCCAGGCGCGGATGGCCCAGCCGGCCTTCTGGCCCAGGATCTCGCCCATTGGCGGCATATAGACCTTGCCGTCGCGCACCGAGCCATGGTGATAGCGCTGAACAAACCATTCATCGCCGGAATCGCCCAGTTCCAGATAGCGCAGATCGGGCGCGATGCCGCCGGAAATGGCATCGATGCCGTGGCAACGCGCGCAATTCTGGGCATAGGCGTGATGGCCGATCTCGATCGCCTTGGCATTGCCGCGATAGGGATTGTGCTGCAACCAGGTGTCGTTGTTGGGCTGGATATCGGGCAGCGCCGTGGTATCGACGGGCTGCGGCGTCACATCGCCATGGGCCAGGAGATGCGTGGCGCCGGCAAGGGTAAAAACCCCGGCTGCCGCGCAGAGCGCCAGTCGTCCGGTGAACTTCATCGCGTCATTCCCTTTCCCAGTTTTATGGTCTGGCACGAATCTTGGCCTTGGCAAGCTCCGTGACACTGCGGATGGTGATGAACCATGCAAGCCATGGGAGAAATTGACCTTTGGTCGAATGCCCAGGCGGGCAGGCACCGCCTAAGGTGGATATGACGGAAGAGGATCCTGCCCCATGCGTTTGACTGCTCGCGCGGCGCTCGCCGCTATCGCCGCCCTGCTGCCGCTCGCCACCGCGCAGGCGCAGACCGTCTATGTCAGCAACGAACGCGGCAATTCGATCAGCGTGATCGACGGCGCGAGTGGCAAGTCCCTTGCCACCTGGCCAGTGGGCGAACGCCCGCGCGGCATCACCCTGTCAAAGGATGGGCGCTTCGTGCTGGTCTGCGTGAGCAACGACAACGCGGTCAAGGTGATCGACCGCCAGACCGGCAAGATCCTGCGCGAAATCGGCGCGGGGCAAGACCCGGAACAGTTCTTCTTGAGCCAGGATGGCAAGACCGTGTTCGCGGCCAACGAAAACGATGCCGCCGTCAGCGCGATCGATCTCGCCAGCGGCCGCGTGGCGTTCCAGGTTTCGGTGGGCAAGGAGCCGGAAGGCATTGCGCAAAGCCCGGACGGCAAATGGCTGGTCGTGACCTCGGAAGAAGACAACGCGGTGAGCTGGATCGACCTGGCCAGCCATGCGGTGGTTTCCACCATGGAAACCGAAAAGCGCCCGCGCCACGTGGAATTTACCGCCGATGGCAAGCAGCTGTGGATCGCGGCCGAAGTGGGCGGCGTGGTGCAGATCGCCGATCCGCAGACGCGCGCGATCACGGCAACGATCCACTTCGCGATCCCCGGCGTAGCCGATTACAAGATCATGCCCTGCGGCATCCGCTTCACCCCCGATGGCAAGACGGCCGTGGTCGCGCTCGGCCGGGCCGATCGCATCGCCTTGGTCGATGTGGCGAGCCACACGGTCAAGACCACGATTCCGGTGGGCAAGCGCGTGTGGCATCTCGCGCTCAATGCCGATGGCACGCGGGCCTATACGGCCAACGGCCTGTCGAACGATGTTTCGGTGGTGGACCTGGTGGCGGGGCAGACCATTGCTACGGTGCCGGCAGGCGTGGCGCCCTGGGGGGCCGTGGTGGGGGATTGAAGGCCCTGCCTTTCCCGTCAACTGACACGGGGATGGGGTTCGCGCAAAGGCGCTGAAGCGCAGAGGTTCTACAAGCACCCCCTCCGCCAGCCCTGCGGGCTGGCACCTCCCCCACCGGCGTGGGGGAGGATCTTGTACCGCAAATACCGCAAACTTGCGTAGTTCCTTGGAACGAGAACCATAGTCCAATTTCGCTGCGGGCCGCCCCGGCGCATCGTTCCGCCTGCCCTTTGGGGCAAGAAAACGATGGCAGGGGATGGACCAATGAAGGGAAAAAAGGGGCTGGCGCGCGTTTTGCTCGCCGCGACGACCGCGCTTGGGATGACGTTGGGCGCCGCGCCCGCCATGGCCGGCACATCGGCCGCGCTGCTCAAGCGACTGCATGAGAAAGGCATCCTCTCTGACGAGGAATACCAGCAGCTGCTGCGCGAAGATGAAGCCGAAAATGCCGCGCCCGCACCTTCTGCGGCACCGGCACCGGTAGCCGCCGCAGCCGCACCTGACAGCGACCGCTTCGTGCGCCGCACCGCCAGCGGCGTAGGCCTGGAGGTGGGCGATGTAACGCTCAGCTTCTCGGGCTCGGTCAACGGCTTTTACGTGCACGACAATCCACAGTCGCCCTCGGCCCGCACGGCAGTGGCCGGTGGCATCGCCAATGTCGGCGGAAACAGCACCTCTTCGGTGCGCAACGGCCTGCTGCCGGGCTTCCTCAAGGTGGAAGCCACCACGCACCAGGGCGGCTGGGATGTGGGCGCGCACTTTGGCATGTATCCTGGCATCAACAGCGCTGCATGGGGCACGCTGGGCGCCAACAACGGCGGCCAGCCCACCGCGCTCGCCACCTCGGGCATCGATTTCCGCCAGACCTATCTCACGTTTGGCCGCGCCGGCTTTGGCGAGATCAAGATCGGCCGCGATATCGGCCTGTTCGGCTCTGACGCCATTCTCAACGATATCACGCTGCTCTCGTCCGGCGCGCCGGGTGGCAACGTGGCGCCCGCCAACACCACGCTGGGCCGTATCGGATCGGGCTATATCTACACCGATTTCCAGCCGCAGATCACCTATACCACGCCCGCCTTCTCGGGCTTCAAGGCGGCATTCGGCGTGTTCCAGCCGTTGAGCTCGCTTACCGGACCGGCTGAACAGAACGGCAGCCCCGGCTTCCAGGCCAAGCTGACCTATGATGGCAAGCTGGGCCCCGTGGGCGCGCACCTGTGGCTATCGGGCGTTACGCAAAAGCACGATACCGTGGCCAGCGCCTATAGCTACACCGGCAAGGGACTCGACGTGGGCGCCAAGCTGACGGTCGGCCCGGTTACGGCGGTGGGCTATTACTACACCGCGCAGGGCCTGGGCACCACGGTGCTCAACCTGCTCGACAGCGATGGTCTGGGCCATGCCCGCGACAGCCACGGCTTCTATGCGCAGGCCCTGGCCACGTTCGGCAAAGTCTCGGTCGGCGGCAGCTATGGCGAAAGCCGGCTCGACTTTGCCAACGCGGTCGACGCTGCCACCACGCCCACGCTGGTCAAGAAGAACAGCAGCTATGTCGGCCAGGTCCGCTATGGCCTGACCAGCTGGGTCACCCTGATCGGCGAATATGTCTCGGCCAAGGCCCAGGCCCACAATGGCAACAGCGCCAAGTCCGACACCGTAGCCCTGGGCGGCATCCTCTTCTTCTGATCGGCCTTTACCCGGTACCGATCATCACCGCCCCGGCGCTTGCTCTCCAGGCGCCGGGACATTGGCCGGACAGCCCAGTTCCCCGGGCCTGTCCGGCCTTTTTTGTGCCGATCCCTTTTCCGCTGAACTGATGCGCACGAAAAAGGCCGGGTAGCGGCTTGCTACCCGGCCCGGTCCGGTTGCGACCCGGAAAGGCGACGTTTACTTGAGGCTGGTGAGATAGCCGACCAGTTCGGCCCGCTTGGCCGGGTCCTTCAGGCCGGGGAACGACATCATCGTGCCCGGCACCAGCGCGCGGGGGTTTTCGATCCACTTGTCGAGCGTGGCAGCATTCCACGTCAGGCCCGATTTCTTGAGGCCATCGGAATAGCGGAAGTTGGCCGCGTGCGTGCCGGCTTTCTTGCTCACTACGCCATAGAGGTTGGGCCCGATCTTGTTGGGGCCGCCCTTGGTGTTGTCATGGCATATTGCGCAGCGGGCCCAACTGGCCGGGGCCGGCGGCGGGGCAGCATGGGCGCTGCCAGCGATCAGGAACGCGGCAGCAAGTGCCGGGGCAATCAGGCGTTTCGACATAACTCCTCCACTCCACAGTCTGTTTGCACCAGCCCTGCCATGATGCCGGCCATGCCGATATTGGACTATTGGCCGAGCGCGCCGCCGTTTCCACAAGTCCCCTTTAGTTGGTTGGTTAATTGACAAGGGTGCCGCAAGGCTGGCAGATTGCCCGGCAAACATGCCAAGAGGATTGCCTGCCGCCATGATCAAGACCCGCTTTACCGAACTGTTCGGCGTGGAACACCCGATCGCCCAGGGCGGCATGCAATGGGTGGGCACGGCCGAACTGGTAGCTGCGGTGGCCAATGCCGGCGCGCTGGGCTTTCTCACCGCGTTGACCCAACCCACGCCCGAAGCGCTGGCCAAAGAAATCGCGCGCTGCCGCACGATGACCGACAAACCCTTTGGCGTGAACCTGACGATCCTGCCGGCGATCACCCCGCCGCCCTATGCCGAATATCGCCAGGCAATCATCGAAAGCGGGATCACTGCGGTGGAAACCGCCGGCTATCGCCCCGATGAACACGTCGCCGCATTCAAGGCGGCCGGGGTCAAGGTGATCCACAAGTGCACGGCAGTGCGCCACGCGCTTTCGGCCGAGCGCATGGGCGTGGACGCCATTTCGATCGACGGCTTCGAATGCGCCGGCCACCCCGGCGAGGACGACGTGCCCGGCCTGATCCTGATTCCCGCCACGGCCGACAAGGTGAAGATTCCGATCATTGCCTCGGGCGGGTTTGGCGATGGGCGCGGCCTCGCCGCTGCGCTGGCCCTGGGCGCCGAAGGCATCAACATGGGCACGCGGTTCTGCGCCACGCAGGAAGCGCCGATCCATGACGGCATCAAGCAGGCGATCGTGGCCAACGACGAACGCGCCACTGCCCTTCTGTTCCGCAGCTATCGCAACACCGCACGCGTGGCACGCAACAGCGTGGCCGAAGAAGCCGTGCGGATCGAGCGCGAGGGCAAGCCGTTCGAGGCAATCGCGCATCTGGTAAAGGGCGCGCGCGGGCGCGAGGGGCTGATCTCGGGCGATCCCGAACACGGCATCTGGACCGCCGGCATGGTCCAGGGCCTGATCCACGATGTGCCGACCGTGGCAGAACTGGTGGACCGCATCATGAGTGACGCCAAGGCGATCATCACCGCGCGCCTGGCCGGCATGCTGGCCGATTGAACCGGCAGGCGAATCGTCTGAGCGGCGTGGGCCGGGCTGTTCGCGATGAAATGCAGCCCGGCACCGCTACAAA
This sequence comes from Novosphingobium sp. B-7, assembly GCF_000410615.1. Taxonomy (NCBI): domain Bacteria; kingdom Pseudomonadati; phylum Pseudomonadota; class Alphaproteobacteria; order Sphingomonadales; family Sphingomonadaceae; genus Novosphingobium; species Novosphingobium sp. B-7. The sequence goes on from NZ_KE148345.1 coordinate 27,854, forward strand.
ACCGCCGGTATTACTTGGCAGGCGCCAAGTAGTTTGCCAGGCGTGGCACCGACATTGACAAATCGCTGTTCCTTTGCCATATGCTGCTTTGCTAACGTCGCCTGCGACGGATTTTGAAGCTCACGCCTGGCGCCAAGCGCGTCATTCATACGGGCAAGCCGATCCTTCCTTTCTCTCGCTACAAGCTCCGCCAGCGCTGTTGCTGGCGGGATCCCCTGTTTCGTGAAAAGGAAACACCCATGCTGACCGGCACCGTAAAGTTCTTCAATACCGACAAGGGCTATGGCTTCATCGCCCCCGATGGCGGCGGCGCAGACAGCTTCGTCCACATCAGCGCCGTTGAGCGCTCGGGCATGGCCACGCTGTCCAAGGACCAGCGCGTCCGCTTCGAACTGGAAACCGATCGCCGCGGCAAGGAAGCAGCGGTCAACCTTCAGTCGGTTTAAGCCCATGGCCAAAGAGGATCTCCTGACCCTTGAAGGCCAAATCGACGAGATCCTTCCAGATGGACGCTTCGGCGTCCTTCTGGAAAACGATCACCGGATCATCGCCTACACCGCGGGCAAGATGCGCAAATTCCGCATCCGCTCGATCGTCGGCGACCGGGTCCGGGTCGAGATGACCCCCTACGACCTTACCAAGGGTCGTATCGTCTATCGTGAAAAGATTGCAGGCGGCCCGGCCGCCATGCGCAAACGGCGGTAGACGCCCAACAATTATAAAAGGCGCCAAACAGGCGCCCGGGACTATCATGAATACGCAATATACGTTCTCTACTTCCAATCTGCATACCACCTACCCCCTGCCCTCTCCGCGCGGCGCCCAGCGCCCGCAACCTGCCCCTTGTGGGTTGAGCCGGCAGCAACTGCGCGACATCGTCGCCCAGATGGTAGGCTGAACGCCAAACCGGCAACCTCGCCCGAAGGAAAAGACCATGTCCGAAGTACAGGACTTCTACCTCAGGCAGGTTGCCCTCAGCGCCAAGGCTGCCAGCGACAGCGGCCTGGCCAACCAGCGCGACAAATACCTGCGCTCCCAGGCCGCCTGGCAAGCCCTGGCCGACCGCGCTGGCAAGACCGCCGCGGCCAAGGCCGCCAATGACGCCCAAAAGCTGGCTGATGCCCCGCTCGACCTTGAGCAGGCGCCTACGGATTTCCCGATCTGAACTGTGCGCCGGTCGGCCTGCGACAAAGGCCGATCATCCTCCGAGCGATCCTCGCCCGCATCTCCACATTTTCCGACGCAACCGAAATGGTGAGCCCTGCTGGGTTCGAACCAGCGACCTACTGATTAAAAGTCAGTTGCTCTACCGACTGAGCTAAGGGCCCCCGAGGCGCGGCTTGGCGCTTGGTTGGTGCGCTCACCTAGGGGCGGGGCGGCGGCGGGTCAAGCGGGAAGCCAGGTGTTTTGTCGCCAAACCTGTGAGTGGGTCGCGCCAATCGCGGGCGACGTGCAGCGCCGGGCCGATCACGAACGGGCGCTGGCGGAATGCGGGGTGGGGAATGACCAGGTTGGCGTGAATATCGGCCAGGGCGCCGCCCGACCACAGCACGATATCGAGATCAAGCGTGCGCGCCCGCCAGGGAGCGCCACGCCGCACGCGGCCGAAGCGGTGTTCGAGGCTTTGCAACCGGGCCAGTAGCTGCGCCGGATCGAGCCGGGTGGCGATCACCGCGCAGGCATTGGCATAGCGCCGTCGCGACGGGCCGAGCGGTGCGCTGGCGATGATCGGCGAGAAAGCCTGCAGCGCCAACCCCGCATCATCGAGCGCGCGCGCCGCCGCGCGCAGCACCTGCGCCGGGGCACCGTGGCGCGGGTGGCGCACGTTGGAGCCCAGGGCGATCAGATAGCGGTGCGGCGCGGTGGCGGGCATGCCCGATCAGATATCCTGCGACAGGCGGGTATAAAGCTGCGGGCGGCGATCGCGGAAGAAGCCCATGCCGGCGCGGTGCCGCGCGGCGGCATCAAGATCGAGCGTAGCGGCCAGCACGCCGGTTTCCGCCGCACCATATTCCGCCAGGAAATCGCCCCATTCGTTGGCGATGAAGCTGTGCCCGTAGAACGCCTGGTCGTTTTCCTCCACGCCGATGCGGTTTGCAGCGACCACCGGCATGCAGTTGGATGCGGCATGGCCGAGCATGGCGCGGCGCCACACGCGGCTGGTGTCGAGCTCGGCGTCATAGGGCTCGCTACCGATCGCGGTGGGATAGAACAGCACCTGCGCGCCCATCAGCGCCATGGCGCGCGCGCATTCGGGATACCATTGGTCCCAGCACACACCCACGCCGATGCGCGTGCCGAACACGTCCCACACCTTGAACCCGGTGTTGCCGGGGCGGAAATAGTACTTTTCCTCATAACCCGGGCCATCGGGAATGTGGCTCTTGCGATAGGTGCCCATGATTTCGCCATCGGCGCCGATCATCGCCAGGGTATTGTAGTAGTGTGGCCCTTCCCGCTCGAAAAAGCTGGTGGGGATGGCAATGCCCAGGCCCTTGGCCAGCTTCTGCATCGCCTTGACCGACGGGTCCTGGTCGAGCGGATGGGCCAGGGCAAAGCGCGCCTCGTCCTCGGTCACGCAGAAATAGGGGCCGGCAAACAGCTCGGGCGGCAGCACCACCTGCGCGCCTTGCGCGGCAGCCTGTTCCACCAGGGCGGAAACGGCGGCGATATTGTCTGCCGCGTCGGGCGAGTTGAGCGCAAGCTGGAGCGCGGCCACGGAAAGCTGGGTCATGGCCGTGCATCTATGCCCTCGGGCGTGTCAATTCAACGACAGCGGGGTACCCCAGCGGGCAATTCGCGCGCCAGAGGATGACAGGCGCCCTGCCCGTTCCTATCTGGGCGGCAAATCTTGCAGAAAGGGTTCCCCCGCAATGGCGACGTCCTCCGCCACCCCCTCCGCCGCCAACCAGGCCATTCTGGCCGGTGGCTGCTTCTGGTGCACCGAAGCGGTGTTCCGCGATGTTATCGGCGTTTCCAACGTGGAAAGCGGCTATATCGGCGGCGTAACCGAAAATCCCACCTACAAGCAGGTGTGCAGCGGCACGACCGGCCATGCCGAAGCGATTCGCGTGACGTTCGATCCCGCCGTGATCGACTACAGCCAGCTGCTCGACATCTTCTTTGCCACCCACGATCCGACGCAGCTCAACCGCCAGGGCAACGACGTGGGCACGCAGTACCGCTCGGCGTTGTTTCCGCTTGATGCCGCGCAGGAAGAGGAAGCCAAGGCCGGGATCGCCCGCGCGCAGGCCGAGCGCGATGCGCCGATCGTCACCAGCATCGAGCCGGTCGCCCCGTGGTATCCGGCCGAGGATTACCATCAGGAGTATTGGGAAGGCGAAGGCCAGCGCAATCCCTATTGCCTGGCGGTGATCCCGCCCAAGCTGATGAAACTGCGCAAGAGCTTTGCTGCGAAGGTGAAAGGGTAATCGCGTAGGGTGGAGGAAGGTTTCCACCACCCCCAACCCCCTCCTCTGAAGAGGAGGGGGCTAGTTTTTAGCGGGTTACTGGGCGTCGAGGCCGTAGGCGGTGTGCAGGATGCGCACGGCCAGTTCCACCTCGTCGGCATCGATCAGCACCGAAACCTTGATTTCGCTGGTCGAGATAGCCTGGATATTGATGCCGCGATCGGCCAGCGACTTGAACATCGTGCTGGCGACGCCGGCGTGGCTGCGCATGCCCACGCCGACCACCGAAACCTTAGCCACCTTGCTGTCGGCGATCAGGCGATACCAGCCGATCTGGTCCTTGCGCTCTTCCAGCAGGGCCTGGGTGCGGGCAAGGTCGGCCTGCGGGCAGGTGAAAGTCACATCCGTCTCGCCCTTGTCCTTGGCGATGTTCTGGATGATCATGTCGACGTTGATGTTGGCTTCGGCCAGCGGGGCAAAGATCGAGGCGACGGCGCCGGGGCGATCCGCGATCCGCGTGAGAGTGACCTTGGCCTCGTTCTTGTCGGCGGCGATGCCGGTGATCAGCTGGCGTTCCATTTCGTACCCTTCCAGTTCCTCGTCCGCGACGATCATCGTGCCGGGGATGGTGTCGGCGGCCGGCGCATCGTCGTCGATGAAGGATGACAACACCTGCACCCGCACGTTCTCCTTCATCGCAAGCGAGACGGAGCGGGTTTGCAGGACCTTGGAACCGACCGAGGCCAGTTCCAGCATTTCTTCGTACGTCACGGCCTTGAGCTTGCGCGCCTTGGCCACGATGCGCGGGTCGGTGGTATAGACCCCGTCCACGTCGGTATAGATATCGCAGCGGTCGGCGCCGATCGCGGCGGCCACGGCCACGGCAGAGGTATCCGATCCGCCACGGCCCAGCGTGGTGATGCGGTTGCTCTCGGTCAGCCCCTGGAAGCCGGGGATCACGGCGATTTCGCCCGCGCCCATGCTGGCCAGCAGTTCGGCCGAATCGATGCCTTCGATGCGCGCCTTGGAGAAAGCATCGTCGGTGCGCACCGGCAATTGCCAGCCCAGCCACGAGCGCGCCTTGCAGCCCAGCGCCTGGAGATGCATGGCCAGAAGGCCCGAGGTCACCTGCTCGCCGCTGGCCACCACCACATCGTATTCCGCCGGATCATAGAGCGCGCTGGCTTCGCGGCAGAAGTTGACCAGGCGATCGGTTTCCCCGGCCATGGCCGAAACCACCACCGCCACTTCATGGCCGGCGGCCTGCTGGCGCTGGACGATCCGCGCGACGCGGCGGATTCGCTCGGTTCCGGCCATCGAGGTGCCGCCGAATTTCATCACGATCCGGGCCAACGCTTGTGCTCCTGTCCACCTGCCAAAAGAAAGAATCTTGCCCGCATAGCCCATGGACCATGCGAAAGCGGCGCTTTAGGGAGGTGGCATGAGCAATGCAACATCCTTGAACGCGCAGACCATCCGCCCGGAAGAAGCCGCCCATTTCGGCAAGTTGGCGGCCGACTGGTGGGATCCGAAGGGCCAATCGGCCATGCTCCATCGCCTCAATCCCGTGCGCCTGGCCTTCATCCGCGCCGCGATCGATACGCATTTCGGCGCCGATCCCCGCGCCTTGCGCCCCCTGGCGGGCAAGCGCGCGCTCGATGTGGGCTGTGGCGCGGGCCTCTTGGCAGAGCCGCTGTGCCGCATGGGCGCGGATGTCACCGCAGTGGATGCAGCGGCGGAAAACATCGCGGCCGCGCGCGCCCATGCCGAGGGAGCCGGCCTGGCGATCGACTATCGCCATGGCGAACTGGCGGACCTTGGCCTGGCCGGGTTCGACCTCGTCACCTCGATGGAAGTGATCGAGCATGTGGCCGACAAGCCCGCCTTCGTGGCGGCGCTGGCAGCAACGCTGAGCCAAGGCGGGTTGATGGTGCTGTCCACCCCCAACCGCACCCCCGCCTCGCGCCTGTTGATGATCGAGGCGGCCGAGCGCCTGGGCATGGTACCGCGCGGCACGCACCACTGGGACGATTTCATCACCCCGCTGGAACTGCACGACCTGCTCGACGCCGCCGGCCTCAAGATGGGCAACCCGCAAGGCATCGCCTGGAACCCGGCCAAGGGCCTGCACCTGTCAGACGATCTGGCGCTCAACTATATCGTCACGGTCACGCCGGCCTGAGTCACATAGGGCTCAGCGCAGCTTCCCATTCGGCCTGCTTGAAGCCCACAAGCAGGCCGCCGGGATGCTCCACGATCGGCCGCTTGATCAGCGAGGGCTGCGCCACCATCAGGGCCACGGCCTTGGCGGTGGTAAGGTCGGCCTTGTCTTCCTCGGGCAGCTTGCGGAACGTGGTGCCGGCCTTGTTGAGCACCTTGTCCAGCCCGGCCTGCGCCACCCAGCGCGCCACCTGGCCTGCATCGGCGCCCTGCTTCTTGTAATCGTGGAAGGTGTAGGCCAGCCCCTGCCCATCAAGCCAGGTGCGCGCCTTTTTCACGGTGTCGCAGTTGGGGATGCCATAGACGGTCAGGCTCATGCCTTGGGCCTCTCGAAATGGTGGATGCGGCTGGGGGTGCCGGCGAACAGGGTATAGCTTTCGTAGTAATCAGACCGGCCGCGACCTTGCACCTGCGCGTGATCGGCCTGGGTGCGCCAGGCACGTGCCGCCGCTTCACTGTCCCATTCCGACAGGGCGATCACTTCGCCATCGTCGGCGACATAGGATTTGAAGCTGCGGAAGCCGGGCTGGCGACGCGCCAGGTCTTCCATCGCCTGGGCATCGGCGGCGTAAGCGGCGGCATCGATGCCGGCATGCTTGCGGTTGCGGAAGACGACGAGGTACATGGGCCAAGCGCCTTAGTGCGCCGCGCGGCCATCGACCAGTGGACATTTCCCGCGCCATAAGACAGAGCGCTGGCCCCATGAGCATCAATTCCTTCGGACACCTGTTCCGCTTCACCACCTGGGGGGAAAGCCATGGGCCGGCGCTGGGCGCCGTGGTGGATGGCTGCCCGCCGGGGCTGGCGATCGACGAAGGGATGATCCAACCCTATCTGGACGCGCGCCGGCCGGGCCAGTCGCGCTTTACCACCCAGCGCAACGAGCCCGACCAGGTGAAGATCCTGTCGGGTGTGTTCGAAGGGCGCACCACCGGCACCCCGATCAGCCTGATGATCGAGAACACCGACCAGCGCTCCAAGGACTATTCCGAGGTGGCCAAAGCCTATCGCCCCGGCCATGCCGACTATGCCTATGATGCCAAGTACGGCTTTCGCGACTATCGCGGCGGCGGGCGGTCTTCGGCACGCGAAACCGCCGCACGCGTGGCTGCGGGCGGCGTGGCGCGGCTGGTGATCCCGGAAGTGACGATCCTGGCCTGGGTCAGCGCGATCGGTGGCGACGCCATCGACATGGCCAATTTCGATGCCGCACAGATCAGCCAGAATCCGTTCTTCTGCCCCGATGCCCAGGCCGCCGCGCGCTGGGAAGCCCTGGTGGACAAGGCGCGCAAGGCCGGCTCTTCGCTGGGCGCGGTGGTGGAATGCGTGGCCACGGGCGTGCCCGCCGGCTGGGGCGCGCCGCTCTATGCCAAGCTGGACGCCGAACTCGCCCATGCGATGATGGGCATCAACGCGGTCAAGGGCGTAGAAATCGGCGATGGCTTTGCTGCGGCCGCCAATACCGGCGAAGGCAATGCCGATCCGATGCGCCCGCGCAGCGATGGCGGCAACCCCACCCGCGTGACTGGCCCGGAATTCCTGGCCAACCATGCCGGCGGCATTGCCGGGGGCATTTCCACCGGCCAGCCGGTGACAGTGCGCGTGGCGTTCAAGCCAACGTCCTCGATCCTAACCCCCATGCCCACGATCACCCGCGACGGCGAGGCGACCGACCTGTTCACCAAGGGCCGTCACGACCCGTGCGTGGGCATTCGCGGCGTGCCGGTGGTGGAAGCGATGATGGCGCTGGTTCTGGCCGACCAGAAGCTGCTGCATCGCGGCCAGTGTGGCTGAACGGGTCCAGGCGAAGTCTGTACGCTCCCGATACGATCCATTCAGACTGGGAACATCCTGAAAGGCGCAGACGTTTTTTCCTACGTTGAGGACCTAACGCAGGAAGAACACGATGCTAGCCAAACTGACCAAGATCGCTGGCGTGGCCCTGGCCGCCGCGCTGCTTACCCCCGCTGCCGCGCAGGCGCATCCGCAAGGTTGGGAGCACAGCCACCGCGGAGATCACCGCGGCTGGGACAATCGGGGCTGGAACAACCGCGGCTGGGAAAGCCGTCGCTGGGAACACCGCCGGTGGGAGCGCCATGGCTATGCCCGCGATTGCCGCATCGTGTGGCGCCACCACGAACGCGTGCGCATCTGCCGCTAAGCGCGGATCGCAAACCTGACCACATTCAGGCGGGCGGCGTGTACCAACACGCCGCCCGCTGTTGCACGCGGCTCGCCGGTTAAAGCCCCGTCCCGCCCAGCTTCCAGGTCAGCTGTAGATAGAAGCTGCGTCCCACGCCATCGAACCACGAGATGTCGTAATAGGGATAGCTGCCATAAGTGCGATCGACATTGGGGCTGGTATCGAACAGGTTGGTCACCGTGCCCGAAACCTGGACATGGTCGGTGATTTTGTACTGGGCCGAAAGGTTGAACGTGGTGGTCGGCTTGATGAACGCCGTTTCGTCATAATTGGGCAGGCGGCCGAGCATCTGGCCCTGCAGCGTGGTCGTGAACTTGCCGTTGACCAGGGTGAGGCTGGCCGTGCCCTTGTCACGCGGGATGTCATAACCGCTGTCATAGGCCAGCTTGTTGATCACCGCGTCGCCGGCATACTGGCGGAACGTGTGATTGAACACATAGGTGTACCCCAGTGCAAAGCTGAGGAAGCCCAGCCCCTGGATTTCCGAGGCGCGCCAGTGGAACGCCACGTCGATGCCATCGGTCTGTTCGCGCGCCACGTTGATCGGGTTGACGTAAACCCCCTGGAGTTGCCCTGCGAACGCACCGGAAGCATAGCGCTGCACCCGCGCGATGGCATCGAGGCAGGTGGGTGAACTGGCGTTGACCGCCGCGCCCGAGACCGTCTCACCCAGCACGCAATCGGATTCGCGGCGCAGCAGTTCATCCTTGCTGAGATCCAGCACCTGGTTTTCCAGGGTGACCTTGAAGTAATCGACCGAAAGATCGACCGCGCGATCGGGCTGCCAGAACACCCCGGCGTTGATCGACTTGCTGGTTTCGGGCTTGAGCGCGCGGTTGCCGCTGCGATGGCTGGTAATGCCAACCTCGTAATCGTCGCACTGGCTATAGGTGGCGCCGGCATTCTCGCGCCGGCAGGTCAGGTAATCGGTGCCATCCGGGTGGGTGTCGCCATTCCCCGAGAACACATAGTGCAGATCGGGCGCGCGAAAGCCCGTGCCCATCGCGCCGCGCAGCAGCAGGCGGCTGGTCGGGCGCAGTTCTGCCCCCAGGTTCCAGGTGGCCTTGCCAAAGCTGTTGTCGACCACGTGGAAATGGTCATAGCGCGCCGCGCCCGAGAGCTGCAGGAACGAGAGCACCGGCACGCGCAGTTCGCCGCCCAGCGCCCAGTGGCGGCGGCTGCCCTTGCCGTCGCTGTCGGTCAGGCCAACGTAATAGTGCTCCAGCGCCTTGGGATCGGGCCGCAGGTCATAGCCCTGCCCGCCATATTCGCCCACCAGCGCCACGCCCACGGCCCCTGCCGGCAGGCGCAGGACTTCGCCGTTGGTCAGGCTGAAAGCGAGGTTATCGGTATAGGAACGCGGGTGATAGATCGCGTTTTCGGTGATCGAATTGTACTGCGATGTGGTGAGCGGGGTATAGAACCGCGCCGGATCGGCCGAAAACACCGCATAGCCGCTATCGGGGTCAACCCCCTGCTGCTGGCCCAGGAAAAAGGCATTGCCCTTGGAGATCACCACCTGCGGGAACGATACCTTGCTGCGGTATTCCGAGTGGTTGAACGACAGCTCATAGGCCCAGGCCTGGTTCTTGCCGAACTTGCCGCGCAGGCCCGGCGTGACCGTGAAGCTGACCGAGCGGTTGCGCGTCATGCCGTTGCGCAGGCCGCCCATTTCCTCGGGCGTGAACTGGCGATACCAGTTGTCCAGCTTGGTCGGATTGAGGCTGGTGGGCATCTGCGTGTTGTAGAACGTGCCCTCCTGGTTGCCGTCGGCGGTTTCGTAATACCAGGTCAGCACATCAGGCAGCAGCGCCACCTTGCTGTAGCTGGCCTGGAAATCGGTGAACAGTTCCATGCCATTGGGTAGGTCGAGCCCGATCGCGCCAAAGGCATTCACCGATTTGCGCTCCGAAATCATCGTGCCATAGGCGACCGAGCTGTTCGAGCCGCAGTAATAGCCCGGCCCCCCATCGGCACCATAGCGCGGGCGGCTGGCGCGGAACGTGCTGCCGCCGTTGAGGCCCGACAGGCTGGCGCAGGTCGCCGCGCCGGGATCGAGATAGTCGGTATATTCATCGGTACGCAGGAATGTGCGGCGCGCCAGCCCGCCAACCGGATCGTCCAGCACCGAATCCTGCCGCGCCCGCTGATATTGCCACAGCGGCTTTTGATAGAGGCCTTCCACCCCGATCACGCCATGAAACGCGCCGGCATTCCAGCCGGTGGTCAAGGTCAGCCGGTGCGAGGCGCCGCCGCCGTGCTGCGTATCGCCATAGCGATAGTCGATCCGCGTGCCATCGACGCTTTTCTTGAGCTGGAAATTGACCACGCCCGAAATCGCGTCCGAGCCATAGATCGCCGATGCGCTGCCGCTCAACACTTCCACCCGCTCGATCAGGCCGACGGGAATGTTGGAAATGTCGGTGAAATTGCTCTGCCCGTTGAAAGGCAGGGGAAAATCGGCAATCCGCCGCCCGTTGACCAGCACCAGGGTGTGGTTGGGACCAAGCCCGCGCAAGTCCACCTGCTGCGCGCCGGGCGTGAAGGCCGCGCCATTGCCCGATTGCTGGCTTTGCGTTTCGCCGCCATTTTGCGTGAGCGCGCGCAGCAGATCGGGTACCGACTGATAGCCATTGCGCAGGATGTCCTGCGCGGTCACGGCGGTGACCGGCGCGGGCCCTTCCATTTCCACGCGCGGAATGCGGCTGCCCAGCACGACGATCGCGCTTTCGGGAGCCGGGGTATCGTCCGCCTGGGACGCGACCGGCAATTGCGTGATAGACGCTGGCGCTTCCTGCGCATGGCCCGCGCCTGCCACGGCCAAGGCACTCATGGCACCACCCGCAATCAACCAAACCCTGGAAATGCGCATTATTGACAGCCCCCTGTGATCGCGCTTCGATAGGGGCTTATGGTTACAAGCAAATCCTATTTGCAACCATAATTCACCAAACAATACAGTATCAATCGCAACTGTTACACGCTAACCACAGCAAAAGATGGCATATCAAGGGGCACGGGAATGCAGTTCTGGCGCATGGGATTGATCACAGTGGCAGGCGCACTGGCGCTGGCCAGCGGCGCGGCAGGCGCCTCGGAAGCAGGCTATACCCGCTATGTCATCGGTGATCTTGCCGCCCCTACCCCGGCCAAGGTAGCACCGGGCCTGCTGCTGGCCGGCGGTGGCGAATGGGACAGCGATGCTTTCCGCTGGTTCGTGGCGCAGGCCGGGCATGGCCATATCGTGGTGCTGCGGGCATCGGGCGCAGGCGATGCCGGCGATGAGTTCATGCACAGCATCGGCGGCGTCACTTCGGTCGAAACCTTCGTGTTCGATGATCGCAAGGCGGCAAGCGACCCGGCCGTGCTCGCCGCCGTGGCCAAGGCCGATGGCGTCTATATCGCCGGGGGTGACCAGGCACGCTATGTGCGCTTCTGGCAGGGCACGCCGCTGGCCACCGCGCTCGACCGGCTGGCTGCCAGCGGGCACCCGATCGGCGGCACCAGTGCTGGCTTGGCGATCCTGGGCGCGCATGTCTATGGCGCGATGGACGGCGGCAGCGCCACCTCGGGCCCGGCCTTGCGCGATCCCCTGGGCGAAGGCGTGACGATGGTGGAGGATTTCCTACACCTGCCGCGCATGGACCATGTCGTCACCGATACCCATTTCACCCGGCGTGATCGTCTCGGCCGCCTGATCGCCTTCGTGGCCAAGGCCCGCGCGACCACGTCCGACAAGGCCGCCGTGGGCCTGGGCGTGGACGAAGGCGCCTCGCTGATCGTCGATGGCACGGGCAAGGCGCGGCTCAAGGGGCCGGCCGGCACCTATGCCTGGCTGGTGCAGCCGGTCGGCGCGCCCGGTGCCAAGCCAGGCCAGCC
>NZ_KE148345.1:39717-39940 GCF_000410615.1 Novosphingobium sp. B-7
CTATCCGGCCGATGCCGGCTGGTCGCTGGCCATTCACGGTGGCGCGGGCGCCGCGCCGCGCGGGGAAACCACGCCGGCCGAAGATGCCTCGTATCGCGCCGGGCTCAAGGCTGCGCTGGCCGCCGGGTCGGCCGTGCTCAAGGCCGGCGGATCGAGCCTGGATGCCGTGGAAGCGGCCGTGCGCGTGATGGAAGATGATCCGCAGTTCAACGCCGGACGCGGC
>NZ_KE148345.1:40168-46500 GCF_000410615.1 Novosphingobium sp. B-7
AAAAGCGCTGGAACGACTATCTGGCGTGGAAGAAGGAGCATGTCAGCGCGCTGTCGCCGCGTGTGCTCGATGCCACGCCGCGGCCCGAGCACCGCTATGGCACGGTTGGCGCGGTCGCGCGCGATGTCCACGGCCACCTTGCCGCGGCCACGTCCACCGGCGGCCTGACCGGCAAGCGCTGGGGCCGGATCGGCGATTCCCCGCTGATCGGCGCGGGCACTTATGCGATCGATGGCAATTGCGCGGTGTCTGCCACCGGCACGGGTGAATACTTCATCCGCCAATCCGCCGGCCGCCAGGTGTGCGACCGTATCGCCTGGCGCGACGAAAAGGTGGGCGAAGCGGCGCAGGACACGATCGACGAAATCGCCGAAATCGGCGGCGATGGCGGGCTGATCGCGATGGACCGCGATGGCCACGTGGGCTTTGCCCTCAACACCGCCGGCATGTTCCGCGGCTCGATCAGCAGCAAGCAGGCGCCCGAAGTGGCGATCTACGCGGACGAAAAGCCGGTGCATCCCTGATCTTTTACTCCCCCTCCTCTTCAGAGGAGGGGGTCGGGGGGTGGTGCTGGACCTCGCGCCAGTTTTCCACCACCCCCAACCCCCTCCTTGCGAAGAGGAGGGGGCTTTTTGCCCAAACTTAGTCCAGGTTGGGGCGTAGCCAGCGTTCGGCCACGGCCAGATCCACCCCGCGTCGCGCGGCATAATCGGCCAGCTGATCGCGGCCGATGGTGGCCACGCCAAAGTACTGGCTGTCCGGGTGGGCGAAATAGAAGCCGGAAACTGCTGCGGTGGGCAGCATGGCCTGGCTTTCCGTAAGAACGATCCCGGCATTGCCCGGCGCATCGAGCAGGTCGAACAGGATCGGCTTGAGGCTATGGTCGGGGCACGCCGGATAGCCGGGCGCGGGGCGGATGCCGCGATATTCCTCGCGGATCAGCGCCTCGTTGGTCAGTTGCTCGCCCGGTGCATAGCCCCACAGGGTGGTGCGGACGTGGCTGTGCAGGCGTTCGGCAAAGGCCTCGGCAAAGCGATCGGCCAGCGCCTTGAGCAGGATGTCGGAATAGTCATCATGCCCGGCCTGGAAGCGCGCCAGGTGCGGCTCGATCCCATGGATGCCCACGGCAAAGCCGCCCAGCCAGTCACCCGCCGGATCGATGAAATCGGCCAGGCTGAAGTTGGCGCGGCCCCGGCTCTTGGCAAACTGCTGGCGCAGGAACGGCAAGCGCACCATCTGCTCGTCGTCATCGGGATGCAGCACGACATCGTCGCCATGGCGCGCCGCCGGCCAGAAGCCGCAGACGCCCTTGGCGGTCAGCCACTTTTCGGCAACGATCTTGTCGAGCATGGCGCGCGCATCGGCATAGAGACTGCGCGCGCTTTCGCCCACCACGGCATCATCGAGGATCGCCGGATAGGTGCCGGCCAGTTCCCAGGCGCGGAAGAACGGCGTCCAGTCAAAGCATTCGACCAGATCGGCCAGATCCCATTCGGGGAACACGTGCAGCCCGGGCTGCGCCGGCGGGGCCGGCTTGTGTGCAAATTCGGCGACAAAGCCATTGGCGCGCGCGTCTTCCAGGCTGAGCAGCTTCGATCCGCCCTTGCCCGCACGCGCGTCGCGCACGTGTTGGTAGTCGTCGGCCGTGGCGGCGATGAAACCTTCGGCCTGGGTGTCTGACAACAGCTGGCTGGCCACGCCCACGGCGCGGCTGGCGTCGAGCACGTGGACTACCGGGCCGTCATAGGCCGGATCGATGCGCAGCGCGGTGTGCACCTTGCTGGTGGTGGCGCCGCCGATCAGCAGCGGAATGGTCATGCCGGCTCGCTGCATTTCCTCGGCCACGGTCACCATCTCGTCGAGCGAGGGGGTGATCAGGCCGGACAGGCCGATGATATCGGCATCCTGCTCGCGCGCGGTGTCGAGGATCTTGGACCACGGCACCATGACGCCAAGGTCGATCACCTCATAGCCATTGCACTGCAGCACGACGCCGACGATGTTCTTGCCGATATCGTGCACGTCGCCCTTGACCGTGGCCATCACGATGCGGCCCTTGGGGCGCGCACCGGCCTGCTTTTCCGCCTCGATATAGGGGATCAGGTGCGCGACGGCCTTCTTCATCACGCGGGCCGATTTCACCACCTGCGGCAGGAACATTTTCCCCGAGCCGAACAGGTCGCCGACCGTGTTCATGCCCTCCATCAGCGGGCCTTCGATCACCTCGATCGGGCGCCCGCCGCGCGCGGCAATCGCGGCGCGGGCTTCCTCGGTGTCTTCCACGATGTACTGGTCCATGCCCTTGACCAAGGCATGTTCCAGGCGGCGCACCACGTCCCAGCCGCGCCATTCCTCGGCGGCCTTTTCTGCCGCCTTGTCTTTGCCCTTGAAGCTTTCGGCCAGCGCGATGAGGCGCTCCGTCGCATCAGGGTGGCGCATCAGCAGCACGTCTTCGCAGGCATCGCGCAAGACCGGGTCGATCTGGTCGTAGATGTCGAGCTGCCCGGCATTGACGATGGCCATGTCCATGCCGGCGGGAATGGCGTGATAGAGGAACACCGAGTGCATCGCGCGGCGCACCGTCTCGTTGCCGCGGAAGCTGAACGAGAGGTTGGACAGGCCGCCCGAGATATGCACGTGCGGGCAGCGTTCCTTGATCTCGCGCGTCGCCTCGATGAAATCGAGGGCGTAGCGGTCGTGCTCCTCGATCCCGGTGGCCACGGCAAAAACGTTGGGATCGAAGATCACGTCTTCGGGCGGAAAACCGATACCCATCAACAGGTCATAGGCGCGGCAGCAGATTTCCACCTTGCGCTCCCGCGTGTCGGCCTGGCCCTTTTCGTCAAAGGCCATGACGACAACGGCGGCGCCATAATCCATGCACAGGCGGGCATGGTGCAGGAACGCGTCTTCGCCTTCCTTCATCGAGATCGAATTGACGATCGGCTTGCCCGACACGCACTTGAGGCCCGCCTCGATCACCTCCCACTTGGAGCTGTCGATCATCACCGGCACCCGCGCGATGTCTGGCTCTGCCGCGATCAGCTTGAGGTAGGTGGTCATGGCCTCGACCGCGTCGAGCAGGCCCTCGTCCATGTTGACGTCGATGATCTGGGCGCCGTTTTCCACCTGCTGGCGCGCGACTTCCACCGCCTTGGCATAGTCGCCCGCCAGGATCAGCTTCTTGAACGCGGCCGAGCCGGTGACATTGGTACGCTCGCCCACGTTGACGAAACGGGCGCCGGAATTGGTGGCCCCGGAGGTGTTCTGTTCGGTCATCACTTGATCATCACAAAAGGTTCAAGGCCAGCAAGGCGGGTGAGCGGTTCGGGCTGGGCTAGGCTGCGCGGCGCCAGGCCGCTAACCTTGCGCGCCATGGCGGCGATGTGCGCGGGCGTGGAACCACAGCAGCCACCCAGCACGTTGACCTGGCCGGCCACGGCCCATTCGCCGACGAGGCCAGCGGTCGTGTCTGGCTCTTCGTCATACTGGCCCAGTTCGTTGGGCAGGCCGGCGTTGGGGTAGATCATGATCAGCGTGTCGGCGGTTTCCGCCAGCGCTTTGACATGCGGGCGCAACTGGGTGGCGCCGAACGAGCAGTTGAGGCCCACGGTCACCGGGCGGGCGTGGCGCACGGCATACCAGAACGCTTCCACCGTGTGGCCCGACAGGTTGCGGCCCGAAAGATCGGTCAGCGTCATCGACAGCATGATCGGCACTTCGCGGCCCAGTTGCCGCTCCAGTTGCTTGACCGCCATGATCGCGGCCTTGCAGTTGAGCGTGTCGAACACGGTTTCGACCAGGATGAAATCGGCACCGCCTTCGACCAACGCCTCGGCCTGCTCGCGATAGACCTCCACCAGGAAATCCCAGTCGATCTCGCGATATCCGGGATCGTTGACATCGGGCGAAAGCGACAGCGTCTTGTTGGTCGGGCCGATGGCGCCGGCCACAAAGCGCGGGCGACCATCGCGCGCGGCAAATTCATCGGCAACGCGGCGGGCCAGGGCCGCCGATTGCAGGTTGATCTCGCGCACGAGGTGTTCAGCGCCATAATCGGCCTGGCTGATGCGGTTGGCCGAAAAGGTGTTGGTTTCGGCAATATCGGCACCGGCCTCGAAATAGGCGCGGTGGATCGCCTCGGGCACGTCTGGCCGCGTCAGCGCCAGGATATCGTTGTTGCCCTTCTGGTCGTGGGTGAGGCCCAGGCTGCCAGCATAATCTGCCTCGGTCAGCTTGCGGTTCTGGATCTCGGTGCCAAAAGCACCATCGGTGATCAGGATACGCTGGCGCGCCTGATCGAGCAACGCGGCACGCGCCTGGCTGGGGGCAAGAGCAGTCATGCGGCATTCTCCAGGCCGGCGGCGCCGTGCGGGCGGCGGCCCAGCAGATGGCAGATGGCATAGCTCAGCTCGGCACGGTTGAGCGTGTAGAAGTGGAAATCGCGCACACCGCCGGCGTAGAGGCGGCGGCAGAACTCGGCCGAAACCGTGGCCGCCACCAGCTGGCGCGAGGCCGGGTGCGTGTCGAGCCCGGCGAACAGGCTTTCCATCCAGGCTGGCAGTGCCGCACCGCAGGCAGCGGCAAACTTGCGCGTCTGGGCAAAGTTGGACACTGGCAGAATGCCCGGCAACACCGGCGCATCGATCCCGGCCGCAGCCAGCTTGTCCTGGAAACGGAAGAAGGTTTCCGGCTCGAAGAAGAACTGGCTGATCGCGCGGCTCGCACCGGCATCCAGCTTGCGCTTGAGGTTGTCGATATCCGCTTCCTGGCTGGGCGAATCCGGGTGGCTTTCGGGATAGGCCGCGACCGAAATGTCGAACGGGGCAATCGTCTTGAGCCCGGCTACCAGTTCGGCGGCATTGGCATAGCCATCGGGGTGCGGGGTAAACGGCACGCCGGGCGCGCCCATGTCACCGCGCAGGGCGACAATATGGCGCACGCCTGCTTCCCAATAGGCTTCGGCCACGGCGCGGATCTCGGCCTTGCTGGCATCGACGCAGGTAAGATGCGCGGCGGCCGGCAGGCGCGCCTCGCGGATGATGCGGGCAACCGTGTCATGCGTGCGATCGCGGGTGGAGCCGCCCGCGCCATACGTCACCGAGACGAATTCGGGCTGCAGCGGCGCCAGGGTCTGCACCACGTCCCACAGCTGGGCCATCAGCGCATCGGTCTTGGGCGGGAAGAATTCGAAGCTCACCCGGATATCGCCGGGCAGGCCGGCGAAGAGCGGGGTATCGAGCGCGGTGCGCGCCTCGCGCAGCTGGTCGTAGCGGGTCATGGGTCTCAGCTCTTGGTAAAGGCGGAAGCGGGGGACGCGGCAGCAGCAGCGGGATCGCGGCGCCGGGCGGTCCACAGCTTGACGATCAGTTCGTGCCCGGCCAGCGCCTGTTCGGCGAGCGGGGTGAACCCGGCATCGCCCAGCAGCTTGGCCATCTGCGCATCGGAAAAGCCCAGGCGGGCGTGGGCATGGGCCAGGCGCAATTCCTCGCGATCGTGCGCGGCGAAATCGACCACGGCAATGCGCCCGCCCGGGGCAGTAACGCGCGCGGCCTCGGCCAGCACGGCCTCGGGCGCCAGGGCATAGTGCAGCACCTGGTGGAACAGCACCGTGTCGAACCCGCCATCGGCAAACGGCAGCGACAGGAAATCCCCCTGCACCAGATCGACCTGTCCGGCCGGCAGGCCCTGCAGCCGCGTGCGCGCCAGGCGCAGCATTTCCGGGCTCTTGTCGAGCGCAGTGACATGGCTGGCACGCGGGGCGAGCAATTGCGCCATGCGACCGGTGCCGGTACCAACGTCGAGCAGGTGGCCGAGCGGCTGACCCGCACCGGCTGCATCGAGCAAGCCGATCAGCGCGGCTTCCACCGGGCCATCGGCAATGTGCAGGCTGCGCAACTGGTCCCAATCGGCGGCGTGGCGGGCAAAGTATTCGGCCGCGCTTGCCTCGCGCGTGGCGCGGATCGCGTCGAGATGCTGGCGATCCTCGCGCACTTCGCGGGCGAAATCAGCGTCCTCAGCCTCGGCCGCGGCAAGCACGCGGGCCAGCGCCGTGCCGAGCGCGGAGGGCGCCCCGCGCCGCGCGGTTTCCTCGGCAATCGCCGCGCGCAGGAACACCCAGCCACCCTCGCGCCGCCGTTCGGCCAGGCCAGCATCGCACAGGATCTTCACATGGCGCGAGACGCGCGGCTGGCTTTGCCCCAGTACCTGCGCAAGCTCACCCACGGCCAGCTCCATGCTGGCCAGGAGGCGCATGATACGCAGGCGCGTGGGATCGGCCAGGGCGCGCAAGGATTCGAGCAGGTTCATGAGCAGTGGGATATAAAGCAACC
>NZ_KE148345.1:46660-46930 GCF_000410615.1 Novosphingobium sp. B-7
ACAGGAACGAACAAGGAAGCCCCCACGATGAAGAAGCTCTTCCCGACGGCCATTGCTGGCGCTGCCCTGGTTGCCGCCGCGCTGTCGCTCTCCGCCTGCGGCCGCTCGGACGATGCCTCGACGGAAGCCTCGCCCGACAACGTGGAAATGCCGGCTGACGAACTGCCCGCAACCGATGTCTCGGCTGCCGCCCCGGCCCCGGTCGATGCCCCCGCCGCCGATCCCAGCGCGGCCGCGCAAACCGCCGAAGACGCCGCCCGCAGCGCCGCC
>NZ_KE148346.1:0-2774 GCF_000410615.1 Novosphingobium sp. B-7
TGCACTCATGCCTTTCCCAACGGTTTCGCCGTCCTGTAATTCACGCTTACGTAAACGTCAACTAGCCTTCCTGGCAGGCGGTTCATTCCATCTCGAGGATGATCGCGTCCACCGCCAGGCTTTCGCCGGCCTTGGCACGCACTGCCTTGACCTTGCCGCTCTTTTCGGCGCGCAGAATGTTTTCCATCTTCATCGCCTCGACCACGGCAAGCGGCTGCCCCGCTTCCACGCTGTCGCCTTCGGCCACGTTGAGCGACACCAGCAGGCCGGGCATCGGGCAGATCAGGAAGCGCGAGAGATCGGGCGGCACCTTTTCGATCATGTGCGTGGCATAGGGCGCCACGCGGGCGGGCAGCACCTGCACCTTGTGGATCGCGCCGCGCGTGGTCAGTTGGAAACCGCTGCGCGTCGGCTTGACCTTCACGCCCAGCACCGCGCCGTCCACCTCAGCCTCTACCAGCCAATCGCCGGGGGTATATTCCATCGCCAGATCAAGCGGCGTGCCATCGACGGTAACCTCGTCACCGGCCAGCGCCACGGCAAAGACCTGGCCACCCAGGGTGACCGACCATGCCGATGGCGGCCGTAGCCGCTTGCCTAACTGGCCATCCACCCGCCGGGCGCGATCGGCCCGCGCCGTCGCCAGGAACGCGGCAATGCCGGCCAGCGCGCGCTGCAGGGCTTCGTCGGCGGGGGCGCCGTGGAACCCTTCGGGATATTCCTCGGCAATGAAGCCAGTGGTGAGTTCGCCCGAACGGAAGCGCGGATGCTGCATGATCGCGCTGACGAAATCGATGTTGTGGCCCAGGCCCTCGATCTCGAACGCGTCGAGCGCGGCGACCTGGCGGTCGGCGGCCTCGTCGCGCGTCTTGCCCCAGGTGACCAGCTTGGCGATCATCGGATCGTAGAACATCGAGACTTCGCCGCCTTCATAGACGCCGTCGTCCACGCGCACGCCGTCCACCCCGCGCCGGCCATTGGCCTGGCCGTCGTCGGTCCAGCCGGCAAGCGGCGGGCGATAGCGCACCAGGCGCCCGGTGGAGGGCAGGAAGCCGCGATAGGGATCTTCGGCATAGACGCGGTTTTCGATCGCCCAGCCATCGATGCCGATATCATCCTGCGTGAAAGCCAGCTTTTCGCCGGCGGCCACGCGGATCATCTGTTCGACCAGGTCGATCCCGGTGATCGCCTCGGTTACCGGGTGCTCCACCTGAAGGCGGGTGTTCATTTCCAGGAAGTAGAACGACTGGCCGGTCTTGTCCGCGCCCGAAACGATCAGTTCGACCGTGCCGGCCGAATAATAGCCCACCGCGCGCGACAGGGCGACGCACTGTTCGCCCATGGCCTTGCGCATCTCCGGGCTGACGAAGGGCGAGGGGGCTTCCTCCACCACCTTTTGATGGCGGCGCTGGATCGAGCATTCGCGCTCGTTCAGGTACAGGATGTTGCCGTGCTGATCGCCCAGGATCTGGATTTCGATGTGGCGCGGGTTCTCGATGAACTTTTCGATGAACACGCGATCGTCGCCAAAGGAATTGAGTCCTTCGCGCTTCACGCTTTCAAAGCCCTCGCGCACGTCCTTTTCGGAAAAGGCGAGGCGCATGCCCTTGCCGCCACCGCCGGCTGACGCCTTCATCATCACCGGATAGCCGATGTCGTTGGCGATGCGCACGGCATGGTCGGTATCGTCAATCTCGCCGACATAGCCGGGAACGACGTTGACGCCGGCGGCCTTGGCCAGCTTCTTGGATTCGATCTTGTCGCCCATCGCGGCGATCGCGCCGACGGGCGGTCCGATGAACGCGATGTTTTCGGCGGCCAGTGCCTCGGCAAAGCTGGTGCGTTCCGACAGGAAGCCATAGCCGGGATGCACCGCGTCGGCCCCGGTGGCCTTGCATGCGGCAATGATCTTGTCGGCAATCAGGTAGGATTGCGCGGCCGGGGCCGGGCCGATGTGCACGGCTTCATCGGCCATCTGCACGAAGGGCGCGCGCGCGTCGGCGTCGGAATAGACGGCCACGGTGGCAATGCCCATGCGGCGCGCGGTCTTGATCACGCGGCAGGCGATTTCGCCGCGATTGGCGATAAGGATCTTCTTGAACATCGTCCTCTCCCGTCCCGTCACGCGTCGAGCGGCGGCATGTTGTGGCCCAGCAGGCGCAGCATATCGGCAGCGCATTCCACCACGTTCGATCCCGGGCCATAGATGCCCTGGACCCCGGCTTCGCGCAGGAAATCATAATCTTGCGGCGGGATCACGCCGCCCGCCACCACCTTGATGTCACCCCGCCCGGCTTCGCGCAGGCGCGCGATGAGTTCGGGGATCAGCGTCTTGTGGCCAGCTGCCAGCGACGAGGCGCCGATCGCGTCCACGTCGGTGGCAAGCGCCAGCACGCAGGTTTCTTCCGGCGTCTGGAACAGGGGGCCGCTGGTCACGTCAAAGCCCATGTCGCCAAATGCCGAGGCAATGACATTGGCGCCGCGATCGTGGCCGTCCTGGCCCATCTTGGCGACCAGCAGCCGGGGCTTACGACCCAGGCGCCGGGTCACGGCCTCGACGCCCTCTATCACCTGGGCATAGCGCTTGTCGGCCGCATAGGCCGCGCCATAGACACCCTTGACCGGGGTGGGCCTGGTGCCGTGGCGGCCGAACACCGCCTCCATCGCATCGGAAATCTCGCCCAGCGTGGCGCGATGGCGCGCCGCTTCAACGGCCAGGGCGAGGAGGTTGTGGGTGAGATCGGGGGCAGCGCCGCGCCCTTCGACAGGCTCAG
>NZ_KE148346.1:2802-8507 GCF_000410615.1 Novosphingobium sp. B-7
GGGTGGCTTCCTGCCCTTCGACAGGCTCAGGGCGAACGGAGTTCTGGTCCGCATTGCCCGCGCTGGGGAAGTCTTGTTTCCCCCCATCCGTTCGGGCTGAGCTTGTCGAAGCCCCCGCGCGCGCCGCCTCGGTAATGGCCTTGAGCGCAGCCTGAACCGCCGTTTCGTCGCGGCTGGCGCGCACCGCGTTGATGCGGGCGATCTGGCCGGCGCGCACGGCGTGGTTGTCTACCTCCAGCGTCTCGATGCGGTCTTCGGTGGCGAGGCGATACTTGTTGACGCCGACGATCACGTCTTCGCCCTTGTCGACGCGCGCCTGGCGGGCGGCGGCGGCTTCCTCGATCATCGCCTTGGGCCAGCCGGCGGCCACGGCCTTGGCCATGCCACCTTCGGCCTCGACGCGTTCGATGATGGCCCAGGCCTGGTCGACCAGTTGTGCGGTGAGTGCTTCGATATAGTACGACCCGCCGAGCGGATCGACCACGTTGCACATGCCCGTTTCTTCCTGGATCACGATCTGGGTGTTGCGGGCAATACGCGCGGAAAAGTCGGTCGGCAGCGCGATCGCTTCATCCAGCGCATTGGTGTGCAGCGACTGCGTGCCGCCCAGCATCGCGGCCATCGCCTCGATCGTGGTGCGGATGACGTTGTTGTAGGGGTCCTGCTCCTGCAGGCTGACGCCCGAGGTCTGGCAGTGGGTACGCAGCATCTTGCTGCGCTCGTCCTTGGCGCCCAGTTGCGTCATCGCGCGGTGCCACAGCACGCGCGCGGCGCGCAGCTTGGCCACTTCCATGAAGAAGTTCATGCCGATGGCAAAGAAGAACGACAGCCGCCCGGCGAACCTGTCGATGTCGAGGCCCGAGGCGACGCCGTACTTCACATATTCCATGCCATCGGCAATGGTGAAGGCCAGTTCCTGTACCTGCGTGGCGCCGGCTTCCTGCATGTGATAGCCGGAAATCGAGATCGAATTGAACTTGGGCATCCGTGCGCTGGTGAAGGCAAAGATGTCCGAGATGATCCGCATCGAGGGGTCGGGCGGATAGATATAAGTGTTGCGGACCATGAACTCCTTCAGAATGTCGTTCTGAATGGTTCCGTCCAGCTTTTCGGTAGGAACGCCCTGTTCCTCGCCCGCGACGATGAAGAATGCCAGGATCGGGATCACCGCGCCGTTCATCGTCATCGACACCGACATCTGATCGAGCGGGATGCCGTCGAACAGGATCTTCATGTCCTCGACGCTGTCGATCGCCACGCCGGCCTTGCCCACGTCACCCACCACGCGCGGATGGTCGCTGTCATAGCCGCGATGGGTGGCCAGATCGAACGCCACCGACAGGCCCTTTTGCCCGGCGGCCAGGTTGCGGCGATAGAACGCGTTGGATTCCTCGGCCGTGGAGAAGCCGGCATATTGCCGGATCGTCCAGGGGCGACCGGCATACATGCTGGCGCGCACGCCGCGCGTGAACGGGGCAAAGCCTGGCAGGCCGGGGTCTGTCGCCACGTCATCGGCGGTATAGAGCGGCTTGACCGCGATGCCTTCGGGCGTGTGCCAGGTGAGGTCCTTGCCCTTCACCTCCTTGGCGGCAAGGGCTTCCCAGTCTTTAATGGTCCCCACGGGGCGTCTCCATGATTTCGGTCAGCTGGCCCAGCATGTCCTTGGGGTGCAGGAAAAAGATCGGCGTGCCGTGGGCACCGATCCGCGTCGGGCCGAGGATGCGTTTGCCCTTCGCGGTGAACCACGCGCGCGCGGCCTCGATGTCTGCCACCTCGTAGCACAGGTGGTGCTGCCCGCCGGCCGGGTTCTTGGCAATGAAGCCGGCGATCGGGCTGGTTTCACCCAGCGGTTCGATCAGTTCGATCTGCGTGCCGGCAGTGCCCGCTTCACCCGGCGTGTTGACGAATGCCACTTTCACGCCCTGCTCGGGCATGTCGAACGGCGCGGTGATCAGGCTCGCGCCCATCACCTCGCGATAATAGGCGATGGCGTCGTGCATCGAGGGCACCGCCACGCCGACGTGGTTCAAACGACCAAGCTTCATGGGATTGCGCGCCTTCTTACAGCGGAATGTTGTCGTGCTTCTTCCACGGGTTTTCGAGTTGCTTGCCGCGCAGCTTGCGCAAGGCGAGCGCGATGCGCCGGCGCGTGGAATGCGGGTGGATCACCTCGTCGACAAAGCCCTTGCTCGCGGCCACGAACGGGTTGGCAAAGCGGTCTTCGTATTCCTTGGTCTTGGCCGCGATCTCTTCGGGGCCCAGCCCGCGGAAGATGATTTCCACTGCGCCCTTGGCGCCCATCACCGCGATTTCGGCCGTGGGCCAGGCATAGTTCAAATCACCGCGCAGGTGCTTGGACGCCATCACGTCATAGGCGCCGCCATAGGCCTTGCGCGTGATCACGGTGATCTTGGGCACGGTGGCCTCGCCATAGGCGAACAGCAGCTTGGCACCGTGCTTGATGATGCCGCCCAATTCCTGCGCGGTGCCGGGCAGGAAACCGGGCACGTCGACAAAGGTCAGGATGGGAATGTCGAACGCATCGCAGAACCGCACGAAGCGCGCGGCCTTCTTGGACGAGTTGATATCGAGCACGCCGGCCAGCACCAGCGGCTGGTTGGCCACCACGCCCACGGTGCGGCCTTCGATCCGGCCGAAGCCGCACAGGATATTGGCCGCGTGGCCCGGCTGGATTTCAAAGAAATCACCCTCATCCAGCACTTTGGTGATCACCTCGTGCATGTCGTAGGGCTGGGTGGGCGAAGCCGGGATCAGCGTGTCGAGGCTTTCCTCCAGGCGGTCCCACGGGTCGGACGTGGGCCGCTCGGGCACGCCGGTGCGGTTGGTGAGCGGCAGGTAATCGAAGAATTCGCGCGCCGTCAGCAGCGCTTCGATATCGTTTTCCAGCGCCAGGTCGGCGACCGAGGTCTTGGTCGAATGCGTGATCGCGCCGCCCAGTTCCTCTTGCGTGACGATCTCGTTGGTCACTGTCTTGACCACGTCGGGGCCGGTGACGAACATGTAGCTGGAATCCTTCACCATGAAGATGAAGTCGGTCATCGCCGGGGAATAGACGGCACCGCCCGCGCACGGCCCCATGATCAGCGACAGCTGCGGCACCACGCCCGAGGCCAGCACGTTGCGCTGGAAAATCTCGGCATAGCCGCCGAGCGAGGCGACGCCTTCCTGGATGCGCGCGCCGCCCGAATCGTTGATGCCGATCACCGGCGCGCCGACTTTCAGCGCCATGTCCATGATCTTGCAAATCTTCATCGCGTGGCGTTCGGACACCGCGCCACCGAACACGGTAAAGTCCTGCGAAAACACGAAGACCAGGCGGCCATTGATGGTGCCTGATCCGGTCACCACGCCATCGCCGGGAATGGTGTTTTCCGGCATGCCGAAATCGACGCAGTTGTGCTCCACATAGGCGTCGATCTCTTCGAAGCTGTCTTCGTCGAGCAGGATGTCGAGCCGCTCGCGCGCCGTCAGCTTGCCCTTGGCATGCTGGGCATCGATCCGGCGCTGGCCGCCGCCCAGGCGCGCGGCGGCGCGGCGGCGTTCCATCTCGGCAATGTTGGCTGACATGGCATCTCTCGCTTTGCAAGTTTGCAGAATTGCCCCCGCGATGCCGCAGGGCGGGGGCGCTGTCCAATGTTAATCTGTAAAGTTGCGAAGCGATACTTTGCAAAGCGCGGGCTGCGTGATAGCCCGCATGGCACCATGGCACGCCGTCCTCTCTTTGCCGGGCAACCCTTGCGCGCGCTGCGCCAGCGCCGCGCCCTGCGCCAGGCCGATATGGCCAGCATGCTCGGCATCAGCGCGTCCTATCTCTCGCAACTGGAAAACGACGAGCGGCCGCTGACGCCCGCGCTGACCGACACGCTGATAGCAACGTTCCCGGTCGATTGGGCAGACCTGGCGCTGCCCGCGGCCGATGACTTGGCCGAGGCACTGCGCGGGGCGCTGGCCGATCCGCATCTCTCTGCCAGCCCGCCGGGCGAACAGATCGAGCGGCTGGCCCGGCAGTTTCCCGATCTGGCGCGGCAGGTGGTGCAGTTGCACGGGCTCTATACGCAAACCCGCCAGAGGCTCGACATGATGGACGAGACCATCGGCGCGAGCCTGGCCGCGGGCGGGCGCCTGCCGTGGGAGGAAGTGCGCGACTGGTTCCACCATGCCGGCAACTATGTCGATGCGCTCGATCGCGGGGCCGAAGACCTGGCGGCGCGGATCGGGCAGGGCGAGCCGTCGCCCGATATTGCCCAGATGCAGGCCTGGCTGGCGGGCGAAGGAGTGAGTGTGGTGTGGCGTGGCGGGGGCCCGGTGCGGCGCTATGATGCGCCGCGCCGCACGCTCACGCTCGATTCCACCCAGCCGCTCGAATCCAGCCGGTTCCAGCTTGCTTATCAGGTCTGCGCCATCGCGCTGGCCGATGCAATCGCGCAGATCGTGGCGCAAGCGCCCCTGCGCAGCGAAGCGGCGCGGCACCTTTTGGCGGTGGGCCTGGGCAACTATGCCGCAGGCGCGCTGACCATGCCCTATACCGCCTTTGCCCAGGCGGCGCGGGCCCTGCGCCATGATGTCGATCGGCTGCGCCAGCCGTTCCACACCAGTTTCGAGCAGGTGTGCCACCGCCTGTCCACGTTGCAACGCCCGCAGGCGCGCGGCATTCCGGTGTTTTTCTGCCGGGTGGACATGGCCGGCAACGTGACCAAGCGCCATTCCGCCACGCGGCTGCAGTTCGGCCGCTATGGCGGGGCCTGCCCCTTGTGGATCGTGCACGAGGCGGTGGCCATTCCCGATCGCATTCACGTGCAACTGGCCGAAATGCCCGACGGCGTGCGCTATGTCTCGATCGCCAAGGGCCTGGTGAAGCCATCGGGTTCCTATTACCGCCCGTCGCGCCGCTATGCCGTGGCGCTGGGTTGTGAAGCGGCGCTGGCCAGCGAGTTCGTCTATGCCGACGGGCTCAACCTGGCGAGCGACGAGGCGGTGGCGCGGATCGGTGCATCGTGCCGCACCTGCCCGCGCGATACCTGCGACCAGCGCGCCTTTCCGCCCAGCGACCGGGCCATTGCCGTTGATCCGGCGCAGCGCGATCGCGTGCCCTACCGCATCGTCACGGGTTAGGCGGCGTGGCGAATCGGCCCTTTCCGGGCCTGGGTTGACGCCAGGGCCGGCGGGCCGGTTGGTCACATTAGGGTCGATTAATTTTCGTTACCGTGACAAAACCTCGCAAAACCGGGGGGTTTCTGGCACGTGGCGGGGCATGAGAAGGTATTTGTTAACCATTGTCTGCAAGACCTCTAGAGAGATTACTAAGGGGTTTGGGCTATGCGGGCAGATGCAAAGGTCTTGTTGGATCGGTTGGGGAAAAGCGATTTTCGCTATCGCGAATTCGTCGACCGCTTCGCCGATCTGGAAAGCTGGCCGATCTTCGAGGCGCTGCTCAAGGACCCGCGCATCATGCCGCAGGACGATGCCTCGGCTATCGCGGCGACCATGCCCGGTGACAGCGGCCGCCTGCCGGCGCCCCGTGCCCAGGCGCGCCCCGAGATCCGCCCTGAAGCTCGTGCCGAAGCCCGCCCCGAACAAGCCCCGGTGGCCGCTGCGATGACGCCAGCTGAGCGTGTTGCCGAGCCTGTGGGCGCCCCGGTGGCGGTTGCCCCATCCGATCCCGTGCCGCTGCCGACCAAGCCTGC
>NZ_KE148346.1:8681-11689 GCF_000410615.1 Novosphingobium sp. B-7
CCACCGCGATCGCCCTGTCGCGCGCCGGCCACGATGTCACCGCGCTCGATCTGGCGCAGAGCGGCACGCTGCAGCTGCACTTCGGGATCGGCCCGGGTGAAGCGCTGCCCCCGCTCGATGCCCCGGCCGAGGATACGGCCAGCGCATCGGTTCAGGGTGTGGCGCTGCGCAGCGCGGCGGCCCTGGCCCGCCAGCCCGATTTTGCCGAAGCGCTCGCCAAGGGCGAGATCGGCTTTGGCGGCGAGCAGCTGTTCGTGGCCGACATTTCCAGCGCCGATCGCCACTTGCGCGATCTGCTGCTGCCCTATGCCGTGCTGGAAATCTGCCCGCTGACGGCGACCGCCGAATGCCTGATGATGCTGCCGGCGGTCAACGATACCGGTCTGGCCAAGACCCGCTTCGTGATGAGCATGGTGGAAGACACCCGCCGCTTTGCCCGCCATTCGGTGGGCTTCCTGCGCGAACTGCTGGGCGATCGCCTGCTCGGCCAGGTGCGCCGTGACGAGGCCGTGATCGAGGCCGGCGCCATGCTTCAGCCGCTTGGCCGCTATGCCCCGCACAGCGCAGCCCTGGCCGATACTATCGCGCTGGGCGAATGCGTGGCCGAACTGATTGCCGAAATCCTGGAAGATGAGGGCGGCACCGACCTGCCCGAAGACGATGCCGCCGCACCCGCTGGCCAGACCGGAAAGAACCGCGCCGCATGATCGCCTTGTTCCGCAATCCCGCAAACCTCCTGCGGCTGGGCACGTTCGTCCTGCTGGCGCTGACCGCGCTGGTGGTGATCGGCGTGCCGCTTGATCTCAAGCAGCAGTGGATGCTGGCTGGCGGAACGATCGTGGGCATGATGGCGCTGTCGCGCTGGAAATCGCGCAAGGGTTCGCTGGCGATCGGCATCCTCGCGATCATCACGTCCACCCGCTATATCTTCTGGCGCACCACGCAGACGCTCTCGTTCGGCACGCCGCTGGAATTCCTGTTCGGCACCGGACTTTATCTGGCCGAACTTTATGCGTGGGTGCTGCTGATCCTGGGTTTTCTGCAGACCACCTGGCCGCTGGAGCGCCCGGTTGCGGAAATCGAGGGCGAGCCCGACACCTGGCCGACGGTGGACGTCTATGTCCCCACCTACAACGAGAGCCTGGATATCGTGCGCAACACCGTGTTCGCCGCGATGGACATGGATTACCCGCACGACCGCTTCAACGTCTATATCCTGGACGACGGCCGGCGCCCCGAATTCCGCGCCTTTGCCCGTGAGGCCGGCTGTGGCTACATCACGCGCGACAACAACCTGCACGCCAAGGCGGGCAATCTCAACGCGGCGATGAAGAAGACCGAGGGCGAACTGATCGCGATCTTCGATTGCGACCACGTGCCCACGCGCGCCTTCCTGCAGCTGACCGTGGCCTATTTTCAGAAGGAGCGGAAGCTGGCGCTGATGCAGACGCCGCACTTCTTCTATTCGCCCGATCCGGTGCAGCGCAACCTGGCCACGGCCAAGCACATGCCGGGCGAAGGCGATCTGTTCTATGGCCCGGTGCAGGGCGGCAACGACCTGTGGAACGCCACGTTCTTCTGCGGCAGCTGCGCGGTGATCCGCCGCGAGGCGCTGATGGAAACCAACGGCTTTGCCGGCGAAACGGTGACCGAAGACGCGCACACCGCCTTGAAGCTGCAGCGCACCGGCTGGGCCCCCGCCTATATCAGCGCGCGCCTTTCGGCGGGCCTCGCCACCGAGCGCCTGGTGCTGCACATCGGCCAGCGCATCCGCTGGGCACGCGGGATGACGCAGATCCTGCGCATCGAAAACCCGCTGCTTGGCCCCGGCCTCAAGTGGCAGCAGCGCCTGTGCTATCTCAATGCGATGCTGCACTTCCAGTTTCCGCTGCCGCGCATCTGCTTCCTGACCAGCCCGCTCGCCTACCTGATCTTTGGCCAGAACATCATCGCCGCGTCGGCCTCGCTGATCTTTGCCTATGCCGCGCCGCACCT
Source organism: Novosphingobium sp. B-7 (assembly GCF_000410615.1). NCBI lineage: Bacteria > Pseudomonadati > Pseudomonadota > Alphaproteobacteria > Sphingomonadales > Sphingomonadaceae > Novosphingobium > Novosphingobium sp. B-7. The sequence goes on from NZ_KE148346.1 coordinate 10,677, forward strand.
GTTCTGCTCGCAGGTCACTTCGGAACGCTCGCAGGCCGGCGAACGCCGCCCGTTCTGGGGCGAGGTCTATGAAACGATCCTGGCCTTCCACCTGGTGGCGCCCACGGTGATGACCTGGTTCAACCCGCGCAAGGGCAAGTTCAACGTGACCGACAAGGGCGACCTGCTCGATCGCACGTTCTTCGACTGGGCCATCGTCAAGCCGCACATGATCTGCATGGCCACGATCGTGTTCGGCATCCTGCTGGCGATCGGCAAGCGCGTTTTCTTCCAGCACCTGTTCAACGTGCAGCTCGATACCCTGGCGCTCAACGTCGCCTGGGCCACCTTCAGCCTGATCATCCTGACCGCTGCCGTGTCGGTGGCGCGCGAAACCCGGCAGGCCCGCCAGACCATCCGCGTAACTGCCGAACTGCCTGTGGCTGTTCACTTTTCCTCGGGCCATGTGGTGGATGGCACCACGATCGACATCTCGATGGGTGGGGCCGCGATCGAACTGCCGCCCGAACTGCCGGTGGGCGATGCCACGGTGACCGATATCGTCCTGGCGATGGGCGATGATCGCCTGGCCGTGCCGGTGGAAACCGTGCGCCGCACGCGTGGCCGTGCATTTGTCCGCTATCAGCCGCTTGACACACTGGGCCAGCGTAGGCTTGTTCGTGCCGTTATGGGACGGGCGGACGCCTGGCAGCGCGCCGCGCCGCCAGAGATTGTGCCTGGCTTGCGTTCGCTGAGGGATATTCTGGTGGTCGATGGCTTGACGATCAAGCGCCTGCTCTTGCTCAATCGTGCCGAACGCAAGGCCGCCAAGGAAGAGCAGCGCCGTCTTGCCGAAGCGGCCAAGCTGGCGCGCGCGGCCGAGGAAAAGGCCAAGGCCGATGCCAAGCTGGCCGAAGGGCAGGGCAAGCGCAAGAAGCGCGCCAGCCTGGCTGCTGCCGCCGCGATGCTCCTGGCCATGCCGCTGGTGGGCACGCTGCTGGCCCCGCAGCAGGCCCAGGCCGCCACGGCGCCGG
>NZ_APCQ01000785.1:0-1891 GCF_000410615.1 Novosphingobium sp. B-7
ACTTCCGAATCAGGCACTAAGGGCATTTCCATCGCGCCATGGCTAACCTTAGGCGAGTCTCAGCACTACGCTAACGGCAAAAAACCTGTCCGGAGACGAACGATTTTTGGCCGCCGAAGTTAGGCTTGAGCACTCTCGCGCCATCGCGCAAGCGGCCCAACTCGTCCGACCAGAACTGCATCAACGCCACCCGCTCATTCCAGTATTCTCCCCGCGTATAGGCGCGGCGGACCCCGTTGTTTTCCATATGCGCCAATTGCCGTTCAATCGCATCCGGATTGAAACGTCCGGTCTCGTTGAGAAGAGTGGCCGCCATTGCCCGAAAGCCATGCGCGGTCATTTCCTCTTGTCCAAAGCCAAGGGCCCTTAAAGCGGCATTGACCGTGTTTCCCGACATGAGCCGGATGTTCCACACGCTGCGATCAAAATCGAACTCTGCCCATTCGGCTTGGCGAAGTTCACCGGGGCACACAAAGAGATGTGCTGACAGCTTCAAAGCGAACAGCGTGATGGCATGGCCGGTGTACCGCTCGATTGCCCTCATCAGTTCCCCAGCGCGGTGTGGAGTGGTGATGGCGGCGAGATGCTTGGATTTGGGGGCGGTCAGAGCGCCACGGAGGTCGCTGGTTGGATCGCATTCGGCTCGTGCTGTGGCGACTGCGTAGCGAAAAACGCGCCCCAGAACGCTTCGCATGCGGCGCGCGCTTTCGTAGCGGCCCGTCGCCTCAACCGCGCGTAAGACGACGAGAACTTCGTGCGCGGTTATCTGGGCGATCGGTCGCGTACCAATCTTGGGATAAGCCTTGTCTAGGAGCCAGCGAACTTTGCTGAGTGTAACCTCAGCCAACTGCTCACGCTCCTGCTTGGCAATCCACTCAAGCGCGACAGTCTTGAAGGTGCTGTTTTCCTCGATCCTGGCTTTGGCGGCGTCAATCTTTTGCTGGTGGGCGGGATCGATCCCGGTGGCGAGCAGGCGCCTGGCTTCTTCGCGCTTGGCGCGCGCGTCGGCAAGGCTAAGATCGGGCCATTGGCCCAGAAACAGGGTTTTCTGCTTGCTGAGCCAACTGTTAGGTCAGGCGCCACAGCTTTGAGCCATTTGGCTTGACGAAAAGATGCAGCCCGCCGCCATCGAACATCTTGTATGGCCGGTCTTTGGGTTTAGCGTTCGCAATCGTGGTCGCAAAGAGGGTGCTCATCTGGGTATCGCCTCGCCGAAGGGCGGAGAACGATACCCATCAGGATACCCATTTTGTTCCTGATTGGTGTCGCATTCGCCCGGATGTTGTCGGACGACTATACCACAAAATTTAGCTGATTTCGGCCACTTCACGGACGTATCCGGATGTCCGTGGAATGAGAGATGGTGCCCAGGGTGGGCAACGAATGGGTCGGGCGGCTGTTCCGCCAGCTTTTTCCGACTCAGGAATAACATGAAAGCACAGGCAAATGCCTATACGAGATAGCGTGCGAGCGAGGGGAGGGCATAGCATGGGGCCAAAGAATGCAGGGCAGCGCGCCAGGAGGATCATGACACAGGAAACCGCGAAAACCGGTACAGTCGGCACCAGTGCGCGCCGGGCAAGACGCCTGATGCGTGCCAGCGCGCTGCTGGGCCTTGCCATGCTGACTGCCGCCGCTGCGCCGCCTGCCAGCAATGCGCCGGGCAAGCCGGCCGCCGGCCTGGATCAGCCAGAGCCCGGCCTGCCCGAACTGGCTGCGCCTGGTCCCTATGTACCGGGCACCATGACGCGCACGATCGTGGCCTCGGGGCAACTGGATGCGACGGCGTCGGTCGCTGCGGGGCAAGTCGTGCGCGGCACGCGCACCCTGCCGTTGCGCATCTGGTATCCCGCGCGCGGCGCAGCCGGCGCGCGCACCGTGACCTATTCTG
>NZ_APCQ01000796.1:0-9592 GCF_000410615.1 Novosphingobium sp. B-7
CCAATCTTTGCAACAGAGCCAAGCAATTGACCAAGAGGGGTCAGACTTAGCGGCCGGGCAGTCCTGTCGAAAAGCAGGCCTCCTACTTCCTCCTCCATTTGACGTATCGTTCGGCTTAGGGGTGGCTGCGCGATGTTAAGAGTGGCTGCCGCGTGTGAAAAACTCCGCGCACTTGCCACCGCAAGGAATTGACGGAGGTGCCTCAGGTCCATTGCTATACCTTACAGGTATGGAGTCATGACCGCAATGATCTTTGAAAGCCCTCCGGTGACACGCTACTTTTCCTGATAACAGTGTGAAGTTGGAGAGGTGTGATAATGGCGGCTTTAGACCGGATCGATACCTTCATTGTCGATGTGCCGACAATCCGGCCACACGTCCTCGCGATGGCGACCATGCGTGCGCAGTCGATGGTCATTGTTCGTTTGACCGACGGCGACGGCGTCGAAGGCATCGGGGAGGGCACGACCATAGGCGGCCTCAGCTATGGCGAGGAAAGCCCTGAAAGCATCAAGTCTGCAATCGATACATATATCGCACCGATCCTTCAGGTCTGCGATCTTTCGCGTGTGCGCGCCACGATGGCACGGATCGGCCGCAGCGTGCGCGGCAACCATTTCGCCAAGTGCGCGGTGGAAACGGCGCTTCTCGACATGGCGGGCAAGCGGCTGGGCGTGCCGGTCTCCGAGCTGATCGGGGGAGGGCGCGTACGGTCCTCGCTGCCCGTCGCATGGACGCTCGCCAGCGGAAACACCGCACGCGACATCGAGGAGGGCGAGGCCATGCTCGAGCAGCGCCGCCATCGCATCTTCAAGCTCAAGATCGGCAAGCGCGAAGTCGCGGACGACGTTGCGCATGTGGGGGCAATCTGCAAGGCGCTGGCCGGACGCGCGAGCGTGCGTGTCGACGTAAACCAGAACTGGTCCGAAGCGCAGGCCGTGCGTGGCATGGCAATGCTGCACGATGTCGGCGTCGAACTAGTCGAGCAGCCGGTGGCGCGCGATGCTCTAGATGCGATGGCGCGGCTGTCCGGAACCCAGGCGGTGCCGCTGATGGCCGACGAAGCGCTCAATGGTCCGCGTTCGGCCTTCCGCATCGCCTCTGCGGCGGCTGGCGGCGTGTTCGCGGTGAAGATCGCGCAATCGGGCGGGCTGCATCCTGCAAGCGAGGTTGCCGCCATCGCGACGGCTGCGGGGATCGGCCTTTACGGAGGCACGATGCTTGAAGGCGGCGTCGGCACCGTTGCCTCGGCGCACCTGTTTGCCTCGTTCCCTGAACTGGCGTGGGGCACCGAACTGTTCGGCCCCCTGCTGCTGACCGAGGAAATTCTGGCAACGCCGCTGCGCTATGCCGATTTCGAGCTGGCGGTCCCCGATGCGCCGGGCCTCGGCGTCACGCTCGACGAGGAAAAGATCGCCCGCTTCCGCCGCGACAGTGCGGCCCCCGTCATTCACGCCGTCGCCTGAGAGGACGCACGCATGTTGTTCATGGTTGAAATGCAGGTCAACATTCCGCTCGGCTTCGATGCGGACGAGGCGGCACAGCTGAAGGCCGCCGAGAAGGCGCGGTTTCAGGAACTGCAGGCAGCGGGCACGTGGCGACACATCTGGCGCGTAGCGGGGCAGTACGCCAACGTCAGCATCTTCGATGTCGAGAGCAATTCGCAACTGCACGACATCCTTATCGGCCTGCCGCTCTACCCTTTCATGACGATGAAGGTGACTGCGCTCTGCCGGCATCCCTCATCGCTTCACGACGATGACCGCTGAACCGGACATTTTATAATCAGGTAATTGAAACAGTATCTTGGGAGATTGACGTCATGCAAGAATCATTCGTTGATTCCGCTCCGATCCGAAACCTGCTCGACCGTGCGGCAGGCCTTGACGGTGATGGTGGCGATGCCCGCCTCAAAGCCATCATGCGCGATCTGCTGGAGGCGACTGCGCGCGTGATCGTGCGTCACGACGTGACCGAGAGCGAGTTCTGGGGCGCGGTCAAATACTTGCAGGACAGCGCCGGCGAGATCGGGCTGATCGTTCCGGGCATCGGCCTCGAGCACTTCATGGACCTCTACATGGACGCCAAGGATGCCGAGGCAGGTCTTGCCGGCGGTACGCCGCGGACCATCGAAGGCCCACTTTATGTTGCAGGCGCGCCTTTGGTCGAAGGGCCGGACGTCAACCTCACCGTTGATCCCGATGACACCACCAGCCTGTACATGACGGGTCAGGTGCGTGGCCCCGATGGCGAGCCGGTGCGGAATGCTATCATGCACGTGTGGCATGCGGACTCGCAGGGCTGGTACTCGCACTTCGACCCGACGAAGGAGCAGACGCCGTTCAACAATCGCCGTCGCATAAAGCTAGGCGACGACGGTCGCTATGCATTCCGTTCGAAGATGCCCAAGGGCTACAGCGTGCCCCCCGGTGGGGCGACCGACGTTCTCATGAAGGCCGTTGGCCGTCACGGAAACCGCCCGGCCCACGTCCACTTCTTCATCGAAGCGCCGGGCTACCGCCAGCTGACCACGCAGATCAACTTTGGAGACGATCCGTTCGCGCATGACGACTTTGCGTTCGGCACGCGCGCAGGCCTGCTGCCCGTGCCCATGCGTCAAGGCGACAGTGCCTCGATCACGTTCGACTTCGAGATGCAGCGTGCCGTGGACCAGGAAGATGAGAAGTTTTCCACCCGCGCGCGCCTTGAAGTCTGACGCAAGAATCTGGGAGAAATGACGATGTCCGGTGCCATCAGGAATCGCATTGAAACGGCCGTTGTCGATGACGCGGATGCCGGGCAGTTCCGCTGCCGCCGCGACATCTTTACCGACCCTGATCTCTATGAACTCGAAATGAAGCACATCTTCGAGGGCAACTGGGTCTATCTCGCGCACGAGAGCCAGATCCCGTCGACAAACGACTGGTTCTCGGTGACGGTTGGACGGACCCCCGTGGTCATCACTCGTACAAAGGATGGCGCACTCAACGCCTTCATCAACGCCTGCTCGCATCGCGGCGCGATGCTGTGTCGGCGCAAGCGGGGCAACGGGCGCGTCATGGTCTGCCCGTTCCACGGCTGGAGCTTCACCAATGACGGCAAGCTGCTGAAGGCCAAGGACGAGAGCTCGGGCGCCTATCCCGCTTCGTTCAATCAGGACGGGTCGCACGACCTCGCCCGCCTTGCCCGCTTTGAAAGCTACCGCGGATTTCTGTTCGGTAGCGTCAATCCCGATGTTGGGCCGCTCGACAAATACCTCGGCGAGACGCGAGTGATCATCGATCAGATTGTCGACCAAGCACCAGATGGCATCGAGGTTCTGGCGGGAAGTTCGTCATACGTCTTCGAGGGCAACTGGAAGCTGCAAATGGAGAACGGTTGCGACGGCTACCACGTCAGCTCGGTGCACTACAACTACGCCAAGACCATGGAGCGGCGCGCCGAAGGCGGCACCAAGGCGGTCGATGCCAACGGCTGGTCCAAGGCCGTAAGCGGAGTCTACGGCTTCGACAACGGGCATATCCTGCTGTGGACCAAGGTGCTCAATCCCGAGGTGCGGCCCGTCTGGTCGCACAAGGAAGAACTTGAGAAGCGGCTCGGCAAGGAGCGCACGCGTTTCATCGTCGAGCAGAGCCGCAATCTGGCGCTCTATCCCAACGTCTTCCTGATGGACCAGTTCTCCACGCAGATCCGCGTGGTGCGACCGATCGATGTCAATCACACCGAAGTGACGATCTACTGTTTTGCGCCGAAGGGCGAGAGCGCCGAACTGCGCGCTATCCGCATCCGCCAGTACGAGGATTTCTTCAACGTCTCCGGCATGGGCACACCCGATGATCTGGAGGAGTTCCGCACGTGCCAGGCCTCCTATGCGGGCGCGGGCGAATTGTGGAACGACCTCAGTCGTGGTGCTAAGCGCTGGATCAACGGACCCGACGAGAATGCGCGCGAGATGGGCATGAATCCGCTGCTGAGCAGCGAGCGCAGCGAGGACGAGGGTCTGTTCGTCCGTCAGCACGAATACTGGGCCAAGGCCCTGCTTGATGGCCTTGCGCAGAGTGACCAGCGGGCGGAGGAAATGGCGTGAGCGTGCTCATTGAAGTTACCGCTTTCCTCAATCGCGAGGTGCGCCTGCTCGACGACCGGCAATGGGACGCGTGGCTCGAATGCTACACGCCTGACTGCACTTACTGGATGCCGGCGTGGACCGACGACGACGAACTCGTCACCGATCCGCAGAGCCAGATTTCGCTGATCTATTACGCGAACAGGCAAGGTCTGGAAGATCGCGTGTACCGGCTCGAGACCGAGCGTTCGAGCGCGAGCACGCCGGAACCGCGCACCACGCACATGATCGCCAACATCGAACTGATGGACGATCGCGGCGACGAGCTTGATGTGCGTTACAACTGGCATACGCTCAGCCATCGCTTCAAGATGACCAGCCAGTTCTTTGGTGCGACCTTTTGCACGTTGCGCCGGGTCGGCGGCGAACTGAAGATTTCGGCGAAGAAGATCGTGCTCAAGAACGACTACATCAACCAGGTGATCGACGTCTATCATGTCTGATCCGGTGGCGCATTTCGCGGGGCGGTTTGCCGGCAGGGTGATGGTCGTGACTGGCGCTGCGCAGGGCATCGGACGCGGTGTGGCGCTGCGGGCCGCGGCAGAGGGCGCGCAGGTCCTGTTGGTCGACCGGGCCGAATTCGTTGCCGACGTGGCCGCCGAAATCGGGCTATCGGCGCGGGCATTCGTGACGGATCTCGAAACGCATGAAGGCGCAGCAGCGGCCATGGCAGAGGCTGTTGCCCATTTCGGCCGGATCGACATTCTCATCAATAATGTCGGCGGTGCTATCCGCATGCGGCCCTTTGCCGAGTTCACGCCCGAGCAGATCGACGCGGAAATCCGCCGCTCGCTCATGCCGACGCTTTATGGCTGCCATGCGGCGCTGCCCGCGATGCTGGCGCAAGGTTCGGGCACCATTGTTAACGTATCGTCCAATGCCACGCGCGGCATCCGGCGCGGTCCCTATTCGGCGGCCAAGGGGGGGATCAACGCGCTGACGCAGAGCTTGGCGATGGAATATGGCGAACAAGGTATCCGCGTCGTGGCGACTGCGCCGGGGGGAACCAGCGCACCGCCGCGCAGGGTGCCGCGAAATGCCGCCGGCGACAATGCGCAGGAACAGGCGTGGATGGCGCAGGCGGTCGAACAGGTGACGGGATCAACGTTCTTCAAGCGCTATGGCACCCTGGACGAACAGATCGCACCAATCCTTTTCCTGGCCTCGGACGAGGCAAGCTACATAACCGGAACCATCCTGCCCGTTGCGGGCGGTGACCTGGGCTGAACGCAAGGGCCAACCAATGTCCAAGATTTATTCAAGTCCCGCGGCGGCGCTGGACGGCGTGCTGTTCGACGGGATGACCGTGATGTCTGGCGGGTTCGGCCTGTCCGGCAATCCGGAAAGCCTGATTCCCGAAATCCGCGCGGCGGGCGTGAAGGACCTAACGGTCATTTCCAACAATGCTGGCGCCGATGGCTTCGGCCTGTGGATGCTGTTGAAGAGCCGCCAAGTGAAGAAGATGATCTCGTCCTATGTGGGCGAGAACAAGCTGTTCGAGGAGCAGTACCTGTCGGGCGAACTTGAACTCGAGCTGACGCCGCAGGGGACGCTGGCAGAGCGCATCCGGGCGGGGGGCGCGGGGATTCCGGCGTTCTATACCCGCACCGGCGTAGGCACGGTCGTCGCTGAGGGCAAGCCGGTCGAGGTGTTCGAAGGCGAGGAATATGTGCGCGAGAATTGGCTGCGCGCCGATCTTGCCATCATCAAGGCGTGGCGTGCCGACCCCGAGGGCAACCTCATGTACCGGCGCACTGCGCGCAACTTCAACCCGAACATGGCAACGGCGGCCAAAGTAACGGTGGTCGAAGTCGAGGAGATCGTGCCCGCAGGTACATTCGACCCCGACTGCATCCATACACCCGGCATCTACGTCGACCGCATCGTGCTTTCGACGATCAATGAAAAGCGCATCGAAAAGCTGACCGTACGCGAAAGGGAGAGCGCCTGATGCGGTGGAATCGTGACCAGATGGCCGCGCGCGCCGCGCAGGAATTGCGCGATGGCGACTACGTCAACCTTGGCATCGGCATACCGACGCTGGTGGCTAACCACGTGCCCGAAGGCATCAAGGTTACGCTGCAGAGCGAGAATGGCATGCTCGGCATCGGCCCTTTCCCTTATGATGGCGAGGCCGATCCGGACCTGATCAACGCGGGCAAGCAGACCATCACCGCGCTGCCCACGTCGAGCTTCTTCTCTTCGGCCGACAGCTTCGCGATGATCCGGGGCGGTCATATCGACATGGCCGTATTGGGCGCGATGGAAGTTGCCGCAAACGGCGACCTCGCCAACTGGACCATTCCCGGCAAGATGGTGAAGGGCATGGGCGGGGCAATGGACCTCGTCGCCGGGGTCAAGCGCATTGTCGTCGTGATGGACCACGTGTCAAAGTCCGGTGCGCCCAAGATTCTCGAGGCGTGCAGCCTGCCGCTGACCGGGCGGCGGGTGGTGGACCTGATCGTCTCGGACCTCGCTGTCATTGCGGTTGACCGCAAGGCGGGCGGACTGACGCTCGTCGAACTGGCGCCGGGGGTTACAGTTGCCGAGGTCGTCGCCAAGACCGGCGCACCGCTCGATGTTTCGGCCTTTGTCGAAGGGGCGCAGGGCTGATGCCTTTCAGCGGGGAAGAGGGAAAGCGCGTCTATTGGAAGCTCGAAGGGCGTGACGATGTGCCCGCGCTGGTTCTGCTCAATTCCATCGGCACGGACATGGACTTGTGGGACGGCGCGCTACCGCTGCTGCGGCAAAGCCACCGGCTCCTGCGCGTTGACACGCGGGGGCATGGTGCATCGGATGTCGCAGACGAGGACTACGCCATGGCAGGCCTTGCTGCGGACATCTTTGGCGCCATGGATGGCGCCGGGATCACAGTTGCAGCGGTGGCGGGTGTATCGCTGGGCGGAATGATTGCGATGGAAATGGCGCTCGCACGGCCCGATCGCGTCGCCGCGCTGTCTTTGGTCTGCACTTCGGCTAAGATGGACAAGACCGCGTGGAGCGACCGCGTGGCAAAGGTGCGCGGCGAAGGCATGGCCGCTATCGTCGATCTGGCCATGGGGCGGTTCCTTTCACCCGAATTCATTGCCGCCGAGCCTGCAGTGGCGCAGACGATCCGCCGCCAGCTGGTGAATATGGCAGCTTCGGGGTACGCCGGATGCGCGGCAGCCATCCGCGATATGGATCTCGCATCACGGATTGGCCAGATCGGCTGTCCGACGCTGGTAGTGACGGGCGACCGTGACACCTCCACGCCCTTTGAAGGCCACGGTGAATACCTGCTTGCCCAGATTCCCGGAGCAAACCACGCGGCCTTGCCCGCTGCGCACCTCGCGCCGCTTGAGGCGCCGCGGCTTCTGGCCGAGACCATGCTCGAATTTCTGAAGGATTGAACCGCTCGATGACCGACGCTTTCATCTGTGATGCCATCCGCACCCCTGTCGGGAAGCTCAACGGATCGCTGGCCAGCGTGCGCGCCGACGACCTGGCCGCGCTGCCCCTTCGCGCATTGGCAAAGCGCAATCCGGACCTCGATTGGGCACAGGTGGATGATGTAATCCTCGGCTGCGCCAACCAGTCGGGAGAAGACAACCGTAACGTCGCGCGCATGGCTGTGCTTCTAGCCGGGCTGCCGGAAACGGTTCCGGGCGTCACCGTTAATCGCCTCTGCGCGTCGGGGCTGAATGCCGTCGGCATTGCTGCGCAGGCAATCCGCTCGGGCGATGCCGACCTGATGGTGGCCGGCGGCGTCGAGAGCATGACTCGCGCGCCTTACGTCATGGGCAAGGCAGGAAGTGCCTTCGACCGGGCCCAGAAGATCGAGGACACTACACTTGGCTGGCGCTTCATCAATCCGGCGATGAAGGCAGCTTATGGCGTCGACACGATGCCGCAGACCGGCGAGAACGTCGCCGACCAGTGGCAGGTGAGCCGCGAGGATCAGGATCGCTTTGCGCTGGCAAGCCAGGAAAAGGCTGCTGCGGCCATCGCATCGGGCCGTTTCGACGTGGAGATCGAGCCGGTCGAGGTTCCGCAAGGCAAGGCACCGCCCAAGCTGTTCGAACGTGACGAGCATCCGCGCGCGACGAGCCTTGAGGCGCTGGCCAAGCTCAAGCCGGTCGTGCGTGCTGATGGAACCGTGACGGCGGGCAATGCCTCGGGCCTGAACGATGGCGCCGCTGCGATGATCATTGCTTCGGACGCCGCTGCCAAGGCCAACGGGCTGACACCGCGCGCACGCATCATTGGCATGGCGGCCGCCGGGATTGCTCCGCGCGTTATGGGAGCCGGCCCGATCGAAGCCGCGCGTAAGGTGCTCGCCCGCGCCGGGCTCGGTGTTGGCGACCTGGACGTTATCGAACTCAATGAAGCCTTTGCCAGCCAAGCAATTGCTACGCTGCGCGATCTTGGGATCGATCCGCTGACAGACACGCGCGTCAACCCCAATGGCGGCGCGATTGCACTGGGCCATCCGCTCGGAATGTCGGGTGCACGCATCACTATGACTGCGGTGGAGGAGCTGCAGCGCACCGGCGGGCGTTATGGTCTGGCTTTCCTGTGCATCGGCGTAGGCCAGGGGCTGGCTTTGCTTATCGAACGTGTCTGATCTCAAGTTATTCAAAGGAAAACCGCGATGCAGGGCGAACTTTACAGCATCTATCACTGCGCGATCGAACCGGCTGACTTTCCGGCTTTCAAGGAGCTTGTCGCGAAGATCGTGGCCGAGACGGCAAAGGAAGCCGATACGCTTACGTATGAGTACGTGGTCAATGAGGCCCGCACGCAAGTCCATATCGTTGAGCGCTATCGCATCGAGGGCCTGTTGCCTCATGTACAGCAGACCTTCTCGCCCTTCGCTGAGCAATTCCTGGCGCTGGTGCGGATCGAGAAGCTTTACGTCTACGGTGAGACGACGCCCGAAGTGCGCGCAGTGCTTGACGGCTTCGGCGCGATCTATCTCACGCCGTTTTCCGGTTTCACTCGCTGATCCTGCAGTGGTGTCTGGGCGTGTCGGCGATCATTCGCAGGCAAAGCTGTCGGCACGCTCGGGGTCGCCGCCACGATAGCGCGCGATCCTTGGCCAGGCGCAGACAGGGCGCGTGCGGCCCGGCCATGGCGTGTGCGCATCCGCCGTGGCGAGCAGGCTGTCCGGAGCCTTGTGCTGTTCCACCCAGGCGACCAGCGCACCCAAGGCATCGTAATGGCTCGTCGCCGGCCCACCCATGCAGTGGGCCATGCCGGCAACGGGGAACACGCGCAAACCATCATCGGTCCGTGCGCCGTAGCGCTGCACGACGCGGTCGCGCCATGCCAGCGTGTCCATGACCGAGAACACCGGATCCGACACACCGTGTGGCACCATCAGCTTGCCACCGTGCGCAAAAAACGTATGGCCCGCCCCGCTTGCAAGTAGGATTTTGAGAAGCTCTGATCAGTCTGCGTCAACGGGCTCTGTTGCAAAGATTG
>NZ_KE148347.1:0-16742 GCF_000410615.1 Novosphingobium sp. B-7
TGCCTTGCGCCTCGGCACGCTCGCCGAGCGACGCAAGGCGGGCGGCCTCGCGCGGGCGGCATCGGTGGCCGCGCTCGGTCTCGCGGCCACTCAGCTCGCGGCTTGCACCAGCCTCTTCGGCGGCAACATCAAGGGAAGCTTCGCCTGCAACGCGCCGAACGGCACCTGCGCGCCCTCGACGGTGATCGACGACCAGGCCCTGTCGGTGATCCAGAACGCGCGACCGATGACGCCCGCGGGGCCCTATATGCGCTCCCCCGCCTCGCCGCGCGCCACAACTGCGGACTATGTCCCGACCGGATTGGGGCGCATCACGCCGGCGCAGGGCGGCATGGCCCACCGCGAGCGCCGGGTGCTCCGGGTGGTGTTTCCATCGTTCGTCGATGGCGGCGGCAACCTCCATGAGCCGCGGATCGTCCATGCGGTGGTCGATGACGGAGCCTGGATGCAGCTCTCAGGCAGCGAACCCACGGCGATCGACCAGATCGAAGGCCGCTCGGCAAGCCTCGCCAGTGCGGCCTTCATCCCGCCGTCCTTGCCGGATGCGTCGATCCTGCCGAGTGATGTCTCACCCGCACCAGAGGTCAAACCCGCACCTGCTGGGCCGCCAAGCCCCGAAGCCGTTGCGGCGGCGCGCGCCAAGGGCGCAGCGCTGAAAGCAGGGAGCGCGATCGACGCGATCCGCGCCGAAGTGCAAAGCCGCCTCGCGCAAACGGCGAAGGCCCCTGGTGCCGTGCAGCCGGCAGGAGCCCTCGCGCCTAACGCGGCACAAGGCGCGGCACATACTGCGGCACCTGTCGATGCGGTCAAACCCGGGCCTGGCACCGCAGCGCCGGTCAACGGACCCGCTGCCTTCCCCTCCAAGGTCGAGGAGTAGGGCCGATGGCTTCGCGCGGGTTCTGGGACCGGTTCCTCGATATGGTGTTCGGCGAAAGCGCGCATCCCGAAGCCGAGCGGCCGGTGCTCGGCGCGCCAATGCTGTCGAACTGGCTGCCCTATCGCAGCTACGACAAGAAAAGCCGCATGTTCATCAACACGGAATCGGTCGGGTTCATTCTCGAACTCGCGCCGATGATGGGAGCCGACGAGCGCAGCGGCGAAATACTCACCCAGTTCCTCTCCGACGCCGTGCCCTCGGGTTGCGAGATCCAGCTGATCCATTGGCAAAGCCCCTCAGTCGGGGAGCGGATCGCCGACTGGGTCATGCCGCGCGTCGTCGCCAAGGGCGTCTATGGCCGCGCCGCCACCCACCGCGCGCGCTGGCTGCGCCGGGCGGCATGGATGTCGATCTCGCGCGATGCGCCCTTCTATCTGCGCAATACCCGCGTGATCCTCTCGGTCGGTGCACGGCTCAGCGGCGGAATCGGCGCCGATGCGCTCGGCTCGGTCCGCGAAAGCCTCCACGGCACGCTCCAGGCACTCTCGATCCCCGCGCGCGACGTCGGCCCGGTCGAACTGATCGCCTTCCTCGACGACTTCCTCTGCCCCGCGGTCGACAACGCCGACCGGCCCGAACACTATTCCGAGCTCGATCCGATCAACATCCAGTGCGTGCGCCGCGACCTCGAGACCCAGGTTACGCCCGATCGCATCGTGCTTCAGACCGAGCGGTTCCGCCCGACGGGCGAAAGCCAGGACGGCGCGCCGGTGATCGGCGAGGTGGTCCCCGACAAGTTTGACTGGCGCTTTTTTTCGGTGCGGAACCTGCCCAAGCAGTGGGCGCCGTGGGACGTCCAGAAGATCATCGGCGACGTCATCAACGACAAGCTGCGCTTCGGCTGCAACGTCATGACCGTGCTTGGCCTCGTCTTCCAGGACGAGGAAGCGGCCCAGTCGCGCGCCGGGCTCAAGGTCATGCGCACGACCAGCCTTGCCGACAGCCGCTCGGCCCGCTTCCTGCCACAGCTCTCCGAGCAGCGCGATGAATGGCAGTACGTCCAGGCCGAGATGCGGCAGGGCCGCAAGCTCGCGCAGGTCTATTATGGGGTTGGCGCGCTTTCGCCGCTCGGCAAGGGCGACGTCAACGAGCGCATGGTGAAGTCGGTCTACAAGGCCTCTGGCTGGGACCTCATCGACGAGCGCTACCTCCAGGTCATGGGGCTGCTTGCTGCCATGCCGCTCTCGTTCCCCAACGGCCTGTCGGCGGACCTCAGGCGCATGAAGCGATTCAAGACCATGCTGACGACGACGGCCGCCTCGATCGCGCCGCTCCAGGGCGAGCATACCGGCGGGCACATCCCGCACGTGCTGCTGATCGGACGGCGCGGGCAACCGTTTTTCTGGTCACCGTTCCAGAACGCGGCGGGCAACCACAATGTCGCGGTGTTCGGCAAATCGGGCTCGGGCAAGTCGGTATTCCTGCAGGACGTCTGCGCGGCGATGTCTGGCGCGCGTGCCAAGGTCATCGTGATCGATGACGGGCGCTCGTTCGAGCACATGGCCAAGGCGTTTGGCGGCGCCTTCGTCGAGTTCAAGCTCTCATCAGGCTTCTCGCTGAACCCGTTCGACATGATTGATGGGGAGGCGCTGTCCTCCGACGAGGACGGCGCAGACTACGAGGTCGAGTGTCTCGCCATGCTGAAGTCGATCGTCGGGCAGATGGCGCGCCAGCAGGACCGGCTGTCCGACACCGAGCGCGGCCTCATCGATTCCGCGGTGAGCAGCGTCTGGCGCCAAAAACAACGCGCCGGCACCATCGACGACGTTGCGGCGGCGCTGCGCGCGCTCCCATCGCCCTTCGCCGGCGATCTCGCCGATGCGATGTCGCCGTTCCTCAAGGGCGGCACCTATGGCCGCTTTTTCGAGGGTGCCTGCTCGATCGATCTCTCGGCGGGCCTCACCGTGTTCGAGCTTTCGGACCTTTCCTCGAAGCCCGAACTGCGCTCGGTGGCGCTCACCGCGCTCATGTTCCTGACGCTAAGGGTCATGCGCGACCTCGACCGTTCGGTGCCGAAGCTGACGATGATCGACGAGGCCTGGCAGTTGCTCGGCGGCGGACAGATGGGCCAGGCGATCGAGACCTATGCGCGGACCTGTCGCAAGTATGGCGGCTCGCTGATCACCGCGACCCAGTCCTTGAACGACTTCTACAAGTCCGAAGGCTCGCTCGCCGCGCTTGAGAACTCCGACTGGTCGATCGTGCTCCAACAGAAGGAAGAGACGATCAACGATCTCGCCAAGCACCAGCGCTTCGAGATGGACCACTACACCGAGAGCCTGCTGCGCTCGCTGAAGCGCAATGGCACGGAATATTCCGACGTCCTGATCAAGGGCCCGGAGACGCTCGCGGTCGGCCGGCTCGTGCTCGATCCCTATTCGGCGACGCTCTACTCTTCGAGCCCGCGGGTGTTCTCCGAGATCGAGGAGAGGGTGCGCGCCGGCCTGCCGCTCCCCGATGCGATCGAACGGGTGGCCTTTCCCGACTTCGTGCCGCCGCAGCCGGGCGCTCCCGACTTTGCCGACGGCGAACTGGCGGAGGCAGCAGAATGATGCCGCAGCGCATTCCGGCCCCCCGGTTCCTGCGGCTCGCCGATGCCTGCTACCACAGCCTGCGGCTCATAGGCTGGCTCGCGGTTACGCTGGGCTGTGTTGCCTCGCTGTGGCTGCTGTTCTTCGCCGCGCTCGGCAACTTCAACTTTGGCGGGACTGTGCTCCAGCTCGAGAACTTCGCCTCGCGCTATGTCGCCGCGAGCGCCGAGCGCCAGGACCGCTTCGCCCATGTCTTCTGGCTGACCAGCGCCGGGCTCTTCGCCGCAGTCGGCTTCTTTCGCCGTCATTCACTGCTCGCGCGCGGGGCTGCGGCAACCTCACATTTCAGGGAGAACCTTCATGGCTAGAAGCGCCAGCACACGCCCGAGTCCTGTAGCTAGCAGCGCCGCCGGCCCGCTGTTCGAGGCCGAAGTGAGCACGCCCCGGTCTGCGCCCCGCGCCCGTATCGGACTGGTTCCCGTGGCGCTGGTGGCTGCGCTGGTTGCCGCCGGGCTGTGGGGTGCCTGGGTCACCAAGAACGTGCTCGGGGCAGGGGACCGTCCGGCCATCGCCAAGGTCCAGCTTTCAGGCATCGTCGGCGAATATGTCCAGGCCCAGGCCCGCTCGGCCACCCCGCCCGAGCAGGTCACCACCGAGACCCGCGCGTTCATGGGCGAAGTCCAGAAGAACCTCGAACGCCGCGGCGCCTCCGGCCAGATCGTGCTGGTGGGCGAAGCGGTGCTGGCCGGCAATGTCCCCGACATCACCGCTGAGGTGCGCCGCGAAGTCTATACGCATGTGAAGATGCCGCAGCCCGCCGCCACGTCGGCGGGCGACGTCATGGGCGCCATGCGCGCGGCGATGGGCGGGCAAGGGGTTCCGCAAGCAACGGTCCAGGCCCCGATACAGGCAGGCGCTTTGGGAGGGCAGGGCAGTGTCCCCGTCAACTGAAGCTGGACCCCCACGATCCTCGCACGGCCGCCGCTGGCTCGTGATCGGCGCGCTTGGCGTGACGCTTGCAGCGAGTTCTTCGCTGGCGAGCTGGCGCGACGACCATGCAATCCTCATCAACACCACCCAGTCACTCCCCAACTGGGCCTTCTGGATCGACAAGCACCGCCGTCCGGAGCGCGGGGACTTCGTGGTCTTTGCCCCGCCGCAGACGCCGCTCATCACCGCGCATTTCGGCAAGGTCTCGCCGCCCTTTGCCAAGCGTGTCTACGGGATGCCAGGAGACATGGTGACCCGCGAGGGTGCCGTGGTCCGGATCAACGGCGCCGAAGTCGCGCGCCTCAAGCCGGTAAGTTCGCGCGGCGAGAGGTTGGAGCCTGGACCCACTGGGCGCATCCCCGAGCACTGCTACTATGTCGGGACCGAGCACAAGGACGGGTTTGATAGCCGCTACGCCGACATCGGCTTCGTCTGTTCGGGGCGCATCATCGGCACCGGGGATTCGGTGCTGTGAGCCGGCTCGCTGCCCTGTCCGCCACAGGCGCCGCCGCGCTGCTGATTGGCTGGCCGCTGATCTCGGCAGTCGGGGCCGCCGACTACGGCCAGATGGGCCAGACTTTCCCGATCATCGAGGTCGATCTGCTCACGACGATCGAGACCAGGCTCAGGACGCTGGAGGCAAACGGCGGGATCGAGCGGCTGCAGCGCGAGATGCAGGAACAGGCCGTGGCGAGCGTGCGGCGGCCCAAGCGGGTCGATGGCATGACCCCGGCGAGCGTGAAGCGCGAGTGGCTGTTCGATCCCTCGATCGTGACCGAGGACGACATTGTCGATGCCAAGGGCAATCTGATCGCCGCGCGCGGCACCAGGGTCAATCCGCTCGACATGGTCCAGTTGCGCCAGGCGCTGGTCTTCGTCGACGGCGACAATGCGGCCGAACTGCAATGGGCGCTGCGGACCTGGAGCGACACGGCGGCCAAGATCATCTTCGTCTCGGGCTCGCCCTTCGATGCGATGAAGCCGTGGCAGCGCCGCTTCTATTTCGACCAGGGCGGCACGCTGACTTCGAAATTCGGCATCCGCCACACGCCCGCCGTTGTGAGCGAAGCTGGATCCAGCCTCAAGATCAGCGAAATTCCGCTAGCACCCCCGGCCGCAGCACCTGGTGGAGGCAAGAGCTTATGACCCACCCGCTCATCACATTCATGAAGACGCCAATGGCGGCGCCCGAGACTGCCGCCTTGAGGCGCATGCGTAAGCTCTGGATGGCGCTTTGCTGGCTCCTCGCGCTCGCGGTGCTGCTGCTCCCGATACTCAAGGCTCTGGTGGGCACCTGGGCCGCACTGCCGGCGCTGCTTCTGGCGATTGTGACGCCGCTTCATGGGCTGGTCTATTTTCGCGCCAAGGCGCGCGCAGACGATGCCTTCGGGCGGGAGGTGCGGCCATGATGCGGCTGCCCGCCAGGTTCATGGCATTCCTTGGCGCCATCGCGCTCGCCTTTGCCGGCACGAGCCCGGCGCGGGCCGACACGGTGACCTGCCACGGCAAGTTCATCAACCCGATCACCGATGTGTGCTGGTCATGCCTGTTTCCGCTGTCGATCGGCGGGCTCTCGATCTGGAAGGGCTCGCGTCCCGATCCCAAGAACCCCTCGTTCCCCTTGTGCGCTTGCGGCTCACCGATCCCACGCATCGGCATCTCGGTGGGCTTCTGGGAGCCGGTGCGCCTCGTCGACGTCACTAACAAGTCGTGGTGCTTTCCCAACCTCGGCGGAATCCGGCTCAACCCCGGTTTCGACATCGGCGAGGGTCACGTCCAGGGGCGCAGCCAGATCGGCGGGAAGACCCAGAACTCGTCGCAGTGGCAGGCGCACTACTACGTCTACCCACTGCTCTACTGGATGGAGATCCTGACCGACTTCCTCTGCTTCGAGCAGACCACCTTCGATATTGCCTATGTGACCGAGATCGACCCGCTGTGGCAGGATTCCGCGCTGACCTCGATCATCAACCCCGAGGTCGCGCTCTTCGCCAACCCTATCGCGACCGCGGCCTGCGCGGCCGACTGCGTCGCGGCGACGGCGAAACTTCCGATCGACCAGATGTTCTGGTGCGCGGGCTGCAACGGCGGGATGTATCCCTTGAATGGCCACGTTTCTGCCCACGTCACCCCGATCCAGGCCTCGCGGCTCGTCGCCGAACGGATGCTCTACAAGATGCACCGCGAGGCGCTGGCCTGGGGCACGATGGGTTCGAAGGCCCTGTGCCACAAATACCTGATGCCGGTGATGAGGAAGCAGCAATACCGGCTGCAGATGACCAACCCGATCTCGATGGTGAAGGGCCGCTATGCCTGCGCGCCGGTGGGCGCCGCCACCATCATCCCCCAGACCGGCAAGGGCTACCCCGTAAAGGGCGAGGACTTTGGCTACCTCGTCTGGCGCAAGCGCAACTGCTGCATGCTGTGAGGACACATATGACCTTCGCGCGGCTCCCGCTCAAATCCCGCCTCCTCGGTCCTCGCGTGACTGCGATCGCCGGCTTCCTCGCCCTGACCGCCGTCTCGGCTGCTCTCGCCCAGACTATAGACGGCCTCGACCTGAAGGCCGTTAAGGCGCGCGGGACCGAAGCGACGGCCGATGCGCAGACACTGGTCGATGCGGTCGCCGGCAAAGGCGAAGCGCACCGCGGCGAAGCCGAGCAGCTGCGCGAGGAGGGTCTGGCCGCAGTCGGCCGTATCAATCCAGCCGACCTTCCCAAGGGTCCGGGCGGCGCGGTCGACTTCGACGAACTGCTGAGCGGGGCGGCCGCCAACACCAGGACGCCGATGGGCGAGGGGCCGATGTTCATCGTCTTTGCCAGCCTGTCGATGCCCGAGGCGTCACTCTCCCGCCTGATCGCCGACACCACGAGGGCCGGCGGGGTCGTGGTGTTCCGTGGTTTTCCGGGCGGGAGCACCAAGGCCTTCGCCGACGGGCTGAAGCGGGTGGTGACCAATGAAGGCGAGGAAGCCCACATCGCGATCGACCCGCGCCTGTTCCGCGCCTTCAAGGTCAGCGCCGCCCCGACCTTCGTTGCTGCGGGCCGCGAATACGAGCTCTGCGACGGGCTCGACTGCACCAGCGCGACACCCGATCACGATCGCATCACAGGAAACGTCACGGTCGAATACGCGCTCGAGACCTTCGCCGGAGGGCGCGGCCCCGGTGCCGGCGTTGCGCGCGTCGCGCTCGCCCAGCTGACCAGGGGCCAGTGAGATGGGTGGGCGCCGCTTCACCGAACAACGGCGAACAGCGGCCTTCCTAGCTCTGGCGCTGCTCGCGCCGGGCACAGCCAGCGCGCAGGTCTATATCCCGCCGCCTGACGACCTCATCGAGCCGCAGCCCGCGCTTCCGCCCGCGACAGATCCCGGCGTGCTCGCACCAGCCCCGCCACCCGCGCCCAATCCACTTGGCGCGCCTGCCACCATGACCTGGGACGAGGCAAAGGCGCAGGCGCGGGAGCTGGGATCGACGGTCCGGGCTGCCAACCAGGGGATCACCGACGCGCCGGGCGCTGCCGGACAGATTCCAGGCTATCAGGCGAACTATCCTGGGCTCACCCAATATTATGACAACCCCGGCAATATGTATGCCGACGGGGCGGCGGCAGGCTACAATAGCGATGCCTATCGCACCGCCAATTCTACGACGCGGCCGACCGTCGATGTGAAGCGCAGCGACCTCTCGCGCGCCAACACAGTCACCGAGGACCCCAACGCTTACCTGCAAGGAATGAGCGCCGACGGCTCGACCGGAAACTGCGTCCCCCTGCCGCCGGGCTCGGGCAGCCCCAACATGGCCGAGTGGACCTGCAACGTCGGATCGACCGTTGTGGAACAGCCCAAGACCTGCACCCGCAGTCTCTCGGTCGCCGCGTGGAACGAAACGCTCTACCAGTACCTGTGCGTCACCGCCCCCGGCTTCGCCGGTTGCGCCTCGCTCGAGGGGAGCAGCCTGTGCCGGAAAACCGGGACCTATCCGGTGCCGCAGTACAATCTCACCGTCGACTATTACGACTGCGACGCGGCCGTCACCGATCCCAACGTCTATCTCATGGGCACAGTGCCCAAGCCGCCACCGGCCAACGCCTTTCAGGTCGTCAGCAACGTCTACCGCTGCAACAACGAAGGGATCACCGATGCGCTGACCTTCGATCCGGTGACCGGCTTCCCGCTGCAATATGTGACCGGGCTCCAGCAATGCGGCGCGATTTCAGCCGAGACCAGTTGCACCCGAACGACGGCCAGCGCCGCAGGCCTGACCGATCGGCAACTGTGCAAGACCTGGGACTTCGTCGGCGATCCTTTCGGCGGCGGGGGCTATCTCACTTGCGCCGAGCCGGCCGCTCCCGAAGAGGTCTATGCCTGCAGTGCCAATGTTGCCGGGATCGTGCCCGAGAGTTCGGTCTCGAAGTGGTTCACCGAAACCTGGACTGATAATGCCTGCTCTGTCAATCTCGGCACCTGCACGCTCGCCAGCGAGACCTGTACCGCGCCGGGCGAGACCCGGCTGATCGATGGGGTCCCGGTAACCCGGCCCTGCTGGGAGAGCACGAAGACCTATCAATGCCAGACCGTGATTGGCGGCGGCAACGACTGCGGCAAGCTCGACGCGACACCCGGCTGCACCTTCGACCATGAGACTTGCCTCGACGATCCGCCCAGTAGTGATGGCTCCTGCAAGGTTGCCGAGCGGGTTTACAAGTGCCCGATCCCGGGGAGCGCTGCTCAGCCCGCGCAATACATCTGCGGCGGCGACGTCTACTGCGTCAATGGCGACTGCGAGCCGATCGTGCGCGAGGCCTCGGACGAGTTCAAGGATGCGGTGGTGGCATTGAATGCGCTCGGCCAGGCCAACGCCGAGTTCGACGAGACCACGCTGACCCTGTTCAAGGGCACCGCCGAAAGCTGCGCGCACAAGCTCTTCGGGCTATCCAACTGCTGTTCGGGAAAGGGCGTGCCGCTCCTCACCCCGCTTCTGTGCAGCCCGTCCGAAGTGCTGCTCGACCAGAAGGACGATGCGGGCCTGTGCCACAAGATCGGTACCTACTGTTCCTCGAGCTTCCTTGGCATCTGCATGACCAAGCGCGATGTCTACTGCTGTTTCCTCTCCAAGCTCAGTCGGATCCTGCAGGAGCAGGGCCGCCCGCAACTCGGCAAGACCTGGGGGACGCCCAAGAAGCCGATCTGCGATGGCTTCACCATCTTCGAGTTCCAGCAGCTCGACCTCTCGGTGATGGATTTTTCCGAAATCTATTCGGAGTTCGTCGATGCAGCGAAGCTCCCAGACGAAGCCGCCACCCTCGTCGAGATCCAGGCAAAGATCGAGGCCTATTATGCTGCCCACAAGCCGTGAGGGTGAGGGCCCGGCGCCCTCTTCGAGACCCACTGGTCATGTTGTCGCGCTTAACGCCGTCGGCGCGCTCGCCGACATGAGCGTTGTTGAGTTCTGTCTCGGCATGGCGCTCGCCCGCCGCTCGCCGCAAACAACAGGCGAGCTGGCAGCCGAGATTTCGCTCTGGTTCGACAGGCGGGTACGCGCGCCAACGCTCAAGACACCGCTAGAGGCGTTGCTCGGCCGTGGATGGGTCGCGTTCGATGCCGGTGTCTATTGCCTGAGCGAAGCGGGTACCGCCGCGCTCACGCCCTTCACCCACGCGCTGGTGCGAATGCTCGACGGCGGCCGCCGCCTGCTCGACCTCGCTGTCTTCATGTCACTGATCAAGGAATTCGAGAGGAGCGGATCATGAACCCCCGCCACATGTACAGACACCGCATTGCCGCCCTGTGCCTCGGCGTCAGCCTGACGCTTACCGTCACGGCCCCGCTTCACGCCGCCAATGAGGATGGCGTCGAGGTCAAGCAGTCCGAGGACGCGCTCTACTGCAAGGAGCGCAAGCTCGGGACCTGGTTCTACTGCGAGAAGCCGAAAGAGGAGCCACGCAAGGCGGCGGTGGCGGCGCAGCCTCCCGCGCGCGAGCGCCTTGCCGCGATCGGCACCCAGCTTGAGGAACTGAAGGCGCGCGCGATCCTCGAGCCGAGCCCGGAGAACGTCACCGCCTATGTGCGCTTCCAGCGCGAGCAGCTTGACCGCTCCTCGATGTTCGCCGACGTGTGGCAGCGCGCGCTGTGGCAGGATCCCGGGCTCGACTACACGCTCCAGCGCCCGGTCTCGACGCTCGGCAAGCGCGCGTGGATCGACCAGCGCAAGAGCGACCGCGACCGCGTGATGGGCCAGCTCTCGCAGCGCTACGGAGTGTTCTACTTCTTCTCCTCGAGCTGCGGCGCCTGCGACATCTTCTCGCCGATCCTCAAAGCGGTCAGCGACAAGTTCGGGCTTGCCGTCCTTGCGGTCTCGATGGACGGCGGCCCCTCGGCGACCTTCCCCGGTTACATGGTTGACAGCGGGCAGTATGAGAAGCTTGGGCTAGGCACCGAGCGGCAGGTCCCGGCGCTGGTGCTGTTCGATTCCGTCACCAAGCAGCCAATGCCGATCGGCTACGGCATCCTCAGCCAGGACGAGATCATGGACCGCGTGTTCCAGCTGACCCAGGTCCAGCCCGGGAGCGACTACTAATGCGCGCGCGGCTCGCGCAAGTGTCGCGCGGTGCGCTTGGCATCGTGCTCGGCGCTGCCGTCCTGCTGGCGTCGCCAACCCCCGCCATGGCCGGGGTCGAGGGCGAGATGCAGAGCTTCATGTCGGACATGGGGGCGCAGGCCAATGTCACCGGCCCCAGCGCCTACCAGGGCCAGTCGGCGGGATATTACTCGATGGGATCGGTCTGGTCCCGCTTCCCGCAGAAGAACATCCAGCCCTTCAACATCCAGCTACCCCATGCACGGGCGGGCTGCGGCGGCATCGATCTCTTCGCCGGCTCGTTCTCGTTCATCAACACCGCCGAACTCGTCGCCATGCTCAAGGCGACCGCCAACAATGCATTGGGCTTTGCCTTCAAGCTCGCGATCGACACGATCTCGCCCGAGATCGGCAAGGTCATGGATGAGCTTGCCCAGAAGGTTCAGCAGATGAACCAGATGAACATCTCGTCCTGCGAGACCGCACAGGCACTGGTCGGCGGGCTCTGGCCCAAGACCGACACCGCGTCCTCGGTCATCTGCGAGGCGATCGCCAACAGCCAGGGCGCGGTCGCCGACTGGGCCCGCGCGCGCCAGCAGTGCAACAACGGCGGCCAGCGCGAGGCGCTCAAAGCTGCCAATTCGGACCCGGACATGAAGGAACAGGCCGGGATGCCCAACAACTACACCTGGGAGGCGCTCGGCAAGAAGTACGGCGGGTTCGACACCCAGTTCCGCGAATTCCTGATGACGCTGGTCGGCACGGTGATCTACGATCCGCAAGGCTCGGGCGGCAAACCGCGAGTGCAATTCATCGGCCCGGCAGATCCGGCGCTGATCAGCGCCATGCTCGATGGCACCTCGGCTACCCCGCACAAGTACTGGAGCTGCGGCGGCGATACGACCAAGTGCATGGCGCCCAGCGAGACCGACATGGTCATCGGCCCCAATGCGGCGATCAAGGCGCGGGTGCGCACGCTGATCGAGAGCATGGCGCTAAAGGTGCGCGATCCTGGTGCTTCATTGACCCCGGCCGAAGTTCAGCTGCTCGGCATGGCGAGCGTGCCGGTCTACAAGATCATCACGGTGAGCGCCGCGGCCGAGTTCGGCATCTCCGCGCAGGAAATCAACGACCTTTCGGAAATCGTCGCGGTCGATCTCGTCACCACCATGACGATGCGGTTCATCGACATGGCGGTGAATGCCCGCTCGGACTTCAACGGGGCCGACGCGGATAGCCTGCGTGAGTGGCGCGAGGGGCTTTACGAGACCCGGCGCAACTTCCTCGGGATCGCTGCACGCACCTCGCAGCGTTTCGATCAGACCTTCGCGCTGATCCAGCGCACGCAGATGCTGGAGAAGACCCTGCGCACGCAGCTCTCCCCGCAGATGTCGGCGGCGCTGCGCTTCTCGCGCACCCTCAACCAACAGGTCCAGTAGACCGCGACGAAGGAAGGCACCCCTCATGCTTGAGGTCTTCACGGTCGGGGGCGGCGACTACATCGTCAACACCTTCAACGCGATCGCCGCCTGGACCGGCTCGGGCGGGTTCAAGGCGCTGATTCGCGTCTGTATGGTGATGGGGCTGATCTATGCGCTGCTCGTCACCGCCATGGATCTCGACTGGCGCGCCTGGTTTCGCTGGTTCATCCAGTCGACACTGATCTACCTCGTGCTGATGGTCCCGACCGTGACGGTGAAGGTCACCGACCGCGTCAACCCGGGGCTTGCGCCAGCCACCGTTGCCAACGTGCCGATCGGCCTTGCCGCGATGGCCTCGTTCACCAGCCAGATCAGCGACTATCTGACCCGCACCGCCGAGACCGTCTTCGTCATGCCCGCCGCGCTCAATTACTCGACCGGCGGTTTCGTTTATGGCGCGCGCATGTGGGACAAGGTCCGCGGCTTCGAGATCCGCGATCCGGTCTTCAAGGCGAACGTCGACGGCTACCTCAAGCAATGCGCCTATTATGACATCCTCCTCGGCACCAAGAGCCTGAAGCTGCTCAGCGAAGCGCCCGATCTCTGGGCCGAACTCGGCAACAACGCCGCGACCAACCGCGGGATGAAGTACCTGACCGACACCGGCGCGGGCACCGTCGATATCGAGGGCAAGACCTGTGCCGAGGCGTGGACGCTGATCAACAACCAGTGGGATGCGCAAATCAACGCCTACGCACTGCCCTTTGCCCACACCATGTATCCCAAGCTCACCCAGGCCGCCGCTGGGGCCAAGCTCGCTGCCGATGTACCGGTGGTCTCGCAGCTCCTGACCGGCACGGCGATGACCCGGAACCAGTTCTTCAAGCAGAAGAGCATGGTCGATGCCTTCGAGGCCGCGCAGCTCGATTTTGGTAATGCTGACGCGGATTCCTTCGCGCTCCAGCGCGCGGACACCCAGACCCGTAATGCGATGACGACCGCGGCCGAGCAGGGGCTGATCTGGATACCGGTGCTTGGCGTCGTGCTGACCGTGGTGTTCTACGCGCTGTTCCCGATCGTCTTTCCGCTGCTGCTCTTCCCGCGCACGGGAATTGCGACGCTGAAGGGGTACTTCTCGGGGTTCTTCTACTTGTCGGCCTGGGGGCCGATCTACGTCCTCATCCACTCGTTCATCATGGACCGGCTCGCCAGCCAGACCAACGCCCTTGCCGCCGGCAGCGTGAACCTCGCCAATTGGGCGGGGATCGATGCGGTCAACCAGGACGTCGCTACCATGGCGGGGTTCCTGATGATGTCGGTGCCAGTGCTGGCGCTGTTGGTGATGCGCGGCACCATGTCGGTCGCAAACAATCTCGGCTCTATGCTCGCGCCAGTCCAGGCCGGCTCGGATGCCGCCGCGCTCGAGCGGACCACCGGCAACTACGCTTATGGCGACGTCAGCTACGGCAATCTCAATGCCGACAACCGCCAGATGTCGCAGTGGAACACGGCGCCGAACCTGCTCGCAGGCAGCGCGCATTCGGGCTTCCGCGAAGCCGATGGGCGAATGTTCAACGAATATGGCTCGGGCCACACGGTGATCGACACCAATGCCGCGATATCGCAGCTGCCGTTCAAACCGACCATGACGCGGGGCTACGCCACGGACCTGCGCTCGCAGGGCCAGTGGTACATGAACGAGGCCGATAGAATCGAGAACGGCACCTCGACCAGCTGGACCAGTTCGAAGGGTCGGTTCGGCAGCGCGGTCACCGCGACCAGCGACGTATCGGGGTCGCGCCGCGAGAGCGGCTCGCGCGCCTCGGACACGCACAATGTCGGGGGTAACCTGGTGGTGGAGGGCGCCTCGGGCAGTTCGACCCGCGAGATTACCAACAACGACCTGATCCTGCGGGAGGGGAACAGCAGGAATTACTCCGACTTCGAGAACCGCACTTTCGGCTATTCCCTGGGACTGGGCGGCAGACTGGGCGGCGGCACACCTGGAGCCGGAGATGGCGGTGGCGGTGGCACGACAAAGGGCGGGAAGGGCGCCGGCCTCTCGGGATCACTAAGCGTAAATGGCTATGGCCGGAAGGAATGGGGAGAAGATTCACGCGCCTCGTCAGAACGTTCCTCAACCAATCAAACCACCCGTGGGACCGACAAATCAGACGAGACCAGCAACCGCGTGGTTGTCAGCGGCTCGAGCGGCGATGTCCAGTCGTCGGGCACCTACAACCAGAGCTCGGACTACGCCGACCATTCGCGCTCGCGCACCAGCACCGATGGAACCGACTGGCGCACGTCGGAAGCCGAGGAACGGCGGGCGGCTGCCGCGCGCTACCGCGAGATTGGCAGCCGGATGATGTCGGAAGCGAGCTACGCTGAAAGCCATGGTTTCCAGATCTCGAGCGACATGTCGAACCTCATCCAGGACCGTTACGAGACGCTGCAACGCGAACATCCCGAATGGCACCTGCCGGACCTGTCCAACCCGCGGCTCGAGTACCGCGACGTCTCGCGCCGGGACCAGGCTATTGCCTTTATCATGGACGATCTGATGGGCGATCTTCGCGCCCATCGCATCAACGAGCTGAGCGACGTCGCGGGGATCGCTGGGGCAGGGGCGCTGGGCTCGAACGGAGACCTTGGCATGCCGGGCACTGCGCGCCTGCCGTCGGGGCCGGTTGCCCCCGCGCTTGTGCCTTCGCCGCTCGAAGGGGGAACGCTGATGGCTGTTCCCGATGGACCGGTTGACGGTGCGGCGCTCGCCAAGGATCTTGGCATCAAGGTCAAACCCGGCGCGCGTCTCGGTCACATGGACGGCGCGCTGGTGCCGGCGATGGGCGTTGTGGCCGAAGAAGCGCGGTCCCTTGGCCTGCCCACGCCGGTGGTGACCTCGGGCAATGACAGCACCCAGCACAAGGCCGGGTCGGCCCATTACGACGATCGCGCGCTCGATTTTCGCGGGAACAACATCTCGAATGAGCAGGGCGAGCAATGGGCGGCCAAGGTCCAGAGCCGTCTCGGAAGCGCTTATGCTGTCCAGTTCGAGCGGTTCCCGGACGATTCCGCGAGGGACCACCTCCACGTTGCCAAACGTCGGACCTGACAATTATCCGAAGACGCGGGCTTCGATCATGAAGAAGACCACGAAGCTCACTGCGAGAAGCGCAAACACGATCGTGTTCGGCTCAAAGGCAAATCGACCGCTTGTCCCTTGTCCGCCGAGCGGCTCGCCCGTTACGGGGTCCACGTCTACCCCATTAGAATAGATTGGGGTTCCATCCAGTCCGTAGCGATCATGGTCCATCGAGGGTCTCCTCGCCCTGACCATGATTACCCCGAACGGACTGGTTTTTCAATCATGTGCCAGGAACAATTGGAGCCCCCGCACCACGCCCCACACCCCCTCACCTTGCAGCGCGTGCGCGCTGGAGTGCCTGCAATTTGGGTAGAATAGTCCCGATGGCATGGCAGTTCTCTATGACGCTTGCGGCGTGAGATGCCTTAGATCTGAACATTCGGCGCCCAGACCAAGTCTCGTGAAATCGGCCGTTCGTTCCGCAGCTATGACAATGAGCTTTTCAGGCGTAAACAGCGTCCTGAAATGTCTTTGCCGTCCGAATATCTCGCTGCACTTGCCCCGCTCGCCGATGCTTTTTCTGCCTATGAGAAGGCAACCGGCGGCGTGGCCATTTTGGTCGGCGGGGCGGCGGCCGCGATTCACACAGACGGCGCATTCATGTCGGCGGACTTCGACGTGGTCGCCGGCAATGATACTGCGTTCGACCAGGCCATGGCTGCGGCGGGCTTTGAAGATGATGAAAAAGCCTTGCATGGGCGGGGGGGATGGTATCACCCGGCTCATCCGCAATTCGCGGTCGAGCAGGTTTCGGGCGCCTATTTTGACGGACGCGCGGACAAGGCGCGGTGCCTTAAACTCACGGTTCGTGAGGGTGCGGCAATTGTCTTGCCTGCTATCGAAGACATGATCGCAGATCGGCTTGGCCAGCACGAAGTTGCCGGCGGTGACATGTCCATGCTGGAGCAGGCGCGCGCACTCTATGCTCTCGCCGAGGGTTTGGACCTTGCTTACCTCCATCGCCGTATCCTCGAAGAATCTGGCAATCCGGCGCACTTGGGACTATCTGGTAAGTCATGAAGACGCTTGAACTCACCGGCTACCTTGCAGGCGTGAACGCGCGCAAGGCTACGCTGGCACCCGATGACGCGGTGCTGGCGGGTGAGTCCTGCCGTAATGGCGGCGGGGGGGGGGGGGG
>NZ_KE148347.1:16752-30574 GCF_000410615.1 Novosphingobium sp. B-7
CCGTAATGGCGGCGGGCGGCGCGCTGCGGGCAAACGATCCGCACTCAAGCGGGCCGATGCGCGCGCAAAGGCGGCGGGCGTGCCGCCTGTCATCTCAAACTACTGAATGGCCGCGTTCCGTCGGCTTCCGCGCCTATTCATTTCGCGTCCTGCCGTTTTGGAATGTCCGCAGACGCGGGCGCAGGATTGACAGGATTTTCAATCATGGCGCAGGTACGGGATAACTCTCGACGCGTGCTTCGCCGGCCCGCCGGATCTGGGATGCGGCCTCCTCGAAATGGAACGCCACCGCATCGCGTGCCCGAAGCGTGTCGCCGGCCTTCATGTAAGCAACGAGGCGCTCGTGCTCGGTCAATGAGCTGCGTGCTTCCTCAAGCTGGAAGAAGTTCGCTCCCGCAATCCACACCGCCGGCGGGATCGCCCTGGAATAGGCGGCCAGTGCTGCCCGATTGCCGCTGATGCGCACCAGCTCAAGGTGCCACTGGTAGTCGATATAGGCTCCGGCGAGCAGGTTGCCCGGATCGCGGTCGTCCATGCCGCGCAGCACGCCGTTCAGCCGTTCGAGATGGGTGAAGTCTGCGCTCGCAGCCACGCCCGCGACCTGCGCGGCGGCCATCGCCTGGATTGCGCCGGCAAGGACAAGGTGCTCGACGATCCGCTCGATGGACCAGTCGTTGATCGAGTAGCGGCCGTGATCGCGGGTGAGGAGGGCGAGATCGACGAGTTCCTGGGCAAAATGCTCGGCGCTGTCCGCCGTGAGCGTGCTGAGGCCAGGGATATCGGAGGGACTGTCGAAACGGCGGCGTTTGTGGGGCTCGCGAAGCAGCGCAAAGACGTGCCGCGCCGGACACGCAATTGTTCGTACACCTTCCAATTTCGTCTGCGTTCCCAAGGCCGCGAACTACTCCCTCTTGCCAAAAACGGGATAATCGGAAGCGGCAGGATTCGGAAATCAAATCGGTCCTGTGCTATGGAAGGGCAAATTACGCGGCGGGCCAGAACTCGCCCATGGGGGCTCGTCACTTGGCCAAGGCGCATTCACTTGCCGAACGCATGTTCCTCGAACTCAGGTTCGGGGTGCTGTCGGCGCGCTATCTGCCGGGCCAGATCATCCCCAAGGGCGAGCTTGGCGAGCTTTACGAATGCCGCCCTGCCGCCGTTGCCGAAGTCCTCAATGCACTGGCTTTCGAAGGCTACCTCACGCGCCAATCGCGCAGCGAATTCGTCGTGCGCACCTGGGGGGCGGAAGAGGTCGAGGATCTCTTCGAAATGCGCGCCAACCTTGAGGGCCTTGCCGCCTCCCGCGCAGCAACGCGCGCCAGCACCGCCGAGATTTCTCTATTGGGTGCGCTTGTTGCCGAGGCCCACGAAGCCGCGCCCGACAACCCCGAAGATCTCGAGCGCGTGATCCACGAGAACCTGCGCTTCCACATCGAGGTCATGCGCATGTCGCGCATCCCGCAAGTCGCTGAAATGGCGCGCATGGCGCTGCCCAACGCGCTTCACCGCCGGATCGCCTGGTCGCAGCGCGCCGAGGATGCCGAGCAGTCGTTCCGGATGCACCAGAAGATCGCGGCCGCCATTGCCGAGCGCTCGGCCTCGATGGCGCGCCTGCTGATGCGCGAAGACATCTACTCGGCCCGCGAGGCGGTGCTTGCCGCGATCGCCGGGATGGGATCGCACGAAGGCGAGGTTGCCGCGGTCGCCCGCCTTGCGCCGACCTTGGTGATCGATGGCCGCCGCTACGGACAGGGGACGCGCGAGGCCGGCGCGGACGGGCGGCTCATCCCCTTCGGCGTTCCTGCGCGGAACATGGGCCAGGGCTAGTTGGTTGGTGCGGCAGGCTGGTCGTCTGCGAACAATCTCGAGCGGTCTATCTCGAGTTGCTGAAGTACCGCCATCATCAGATTGGCGGACTGGAGCAGCCCGGCGGCATTCAGAACATTGAGAAAATCATTGCCGTCGGAGACGATCAGGTCGAGCGTACTTCCATCGATCAGAAGTCGCTGCATACGCATCAAAGCCGCCCCCGAAGCCAAGAACGCAAACGATTGTTCAATAAAGACATTCTGTCAATATTTCGGCGAGTTAAATTTGCCGAATTGGCTCTATAATGGAGCGAGTTAGGTAAGCGCCCTTAAAAGACCATGCCGCAACTGCAACAAGACAAGTGCTTGTCGCGTTTGCAATTGCAGAGACCGTGTCGGGCCGGCGCGGTCCGGTGGGAGGTAACCCGGACCGCGCCGACATTCCGATCAGGCGTAGATGGCCTGCTCGACGCATTCGATGCAGTCGACCTTGCGCTCTTCGCTGGCGGAATGGTGATGGGTGGGAGCCGCCTTGTCCGGGCAGTCCGAACAGAGGCCATTGGCGTCCTGCTGGTCGCGGACGGCCGCATCCTTGAGCGCCTGTTTGCGCGCCTCGAGCACTTCGTGAAGGCGGGCGAGGGTCGCCCCAGTGTGTTCGGGGCTGGTCTGTTCAGGGCTGGCGCGGCGTTCGAACTGGCTCTGGATCAACATTGACGCAGTTGCCGCCCTGGGAGCGGGTTCGGCAGCGAGGGCAGGGGTGGCGGCCGCCGCTAGCAGCGGCACCAGCAAATAGGCATATCGTTTCATGGCTAGTCTCCTTGTTTTCAGAAAAAGCCGGTCCGGCGGCCGTTTGAGAGGTCGCCGCGTGACGAATCCCCGAGCGCCGACCGGCGCGCGCTCAGGGTGACGCCCCGCCTTCCGCGGATGCGGAAGTGGAGATCCTGGGGATCGATGTTGTTGCGTTCCGCCCATTCCTGGGCGTCGCGCTCGCTTGCGAAGTCGCCAACTTCCTCGTGGTCAAAGGCCATTGTCGCTCTCCATCGGTTCGGGATTGGGTTCAGGCTCTGGATGGGGCGCCGTGGGCGCGAGGAACGCGACCGCTGCCGCGGCAACGGCGACTGCGACCATCGCGAGGATGACGAGGCCGCGCGCCGCAGGCTCGGGCAGCACGAAGGCGAGGACGGCCAGCCAGACAAGCGTGGAATGTGCGCGGTCGAACACCCGGGTGGCCGCGGCAGGGGCGAGGGCGGGGAGGGGCCTCAAAGGTCCAGCCCCAGCGATTTCTCGGGCACGGGGAGTTGCCGCACGGGTGGTTCGGGTACCTTGCCCAGCACTGCGTCGAGCTTGGCCTTGAGCTCGGGGCTCATCCTCAGTTCCGGCAACTGCCGCGCGTCGACCGGGTTGTGGTGGCGGGGTTCGACCTCGACTTTGCCGGTCACTTCGAGCGCGGAGGTCTTGTTCCCCGGCGTCCGGTCGAGCTGCTGCTTCAGCCCCTCGAGATTGTTGGTGACGACCATCATGTCGTCGGTCGCGCGGGTGTTGAGCACGTTCTGCGTGCGCTGGGTCGCGAGATTGCGCTGCGACGAGGAGATGACCTCGATTGCCTCAGGCTTGGTCATGCCCTGCGCCATGTGGGCATTGAGCGCGTAGCCGAGGTCGAGCCGGTGCAGCATCGGGTCGCTGGGGCCAAGCACCAGTTGCCGCTTGTCGGCAAGCTCGACCCGTACGCCTTCGGGCCGTGCCTCAAGCACCGTCGCATAGGTCGATTTGGCAATGTCCCGCCCTTGGTCCTTGTCCCGCCAGAACACGGTCTCGCCGTCGTGGATTTTGAGCTCTCGCTGCTCGTAGAGCCCGATCCGGTCGAAGCGGTGATCGGGGTCTATTCGGTCAGGGTCGATGATCTTGCGTCGTCCCCCCGCCTCAAGCATGACCTTGCCATCCTTGCGGATCTCGCGAACCTCGTACTCCCCGCGCTTCAGCCCCAGTTCGCGCACATCCATCCGCGCCTCGAGCACCTGGCCAACCCGGTAGGTCGAGGCGAAGCGCAGCTCCTCGCGCGTGGTGTTGGCGCTCTGCAGCGTGGTGAGGGTGAGACCCGGCCCGGTGAGCGTGTCTTCCTTGAGCAGCCCCGCCTGGACCCGCGCGTTGATTTCGGCGCGGTCATCGCGACCGGCGGTGAAGATGGCGGTCGCCTCGCGCTTGTCGGGGCTGAGCGACAGCCACAGCTCGGCCGCGCGGGCGACGTGGTCGGGCCCTGCCTCGATCACCCGGCCATGGGCGGCAAGAAGATCGAGCGCGAGGCTGGCATGGCCTTCGTTCGAGAGCCCGGCGACGGCCAACAGCAGCGGCGAGTTCTTCTGGCGGATGTTCTCGTCCATCCGCACGGTTGCCTGCCCAGCGGCCTGACTGACGGCGAACATCTTGCCCTGTTCGATCGCCGACAATTGCTGGCGGTCGCCCATGAACGGCGCCTTGGCGAGATCGAGTTGCTCGGCGAG
Source organism: Novosphingobium sp. B-7 (assembly GCF_000410615.1). Taxonomy (NCBI): domain Bacteria; kingdom Pseudomonadati; phylum Pseudomonadota; class Alphaproteobacteria; order Sphingomonadales; family Sphingomonadaceae; genus Novosphingobium; species Novosphingobium sp. B-7. Next base: position 21,059 of record NZ_KE148347.1, read on the forward strand.
CGCGGTCAGCCGCAGCATGTCGCGCGAGGAGACCATCGAGCTTTCGTCGGTGATGATGACGGTATTTGCGAGCGCCGCCTTGGCGGCCTCGAAGCGCTCACCCGATCCCGCGGCCGCAGCCCCGCCATAGGTGCTGAGGAACTTCGCGATCGTATAGGCCTCAATCCCGGCCTCACGCATCTGCTCGGCCGACATGCCCTGGCGACCCCCGCCGCGCAGGTCCGCGACCATCTTGTTCTGGAAAGCAAGCCCGACGAGCTTGACCCCTTCATCGCCCAGCACCTTGCCCAGCGCACCCAACAGCGTCGACTTGCCCGCACCCGCAACGCCCTGGACATTGAGGAAGCGATCGGTGCCGGAAAGGATCGCGACGCCGGCGGCCAACTGACCCTCGTTGAGCTGCCAGGTGTCGACCCCGGCGCGGGCCTGACCGAGTTCGCGCGCGGCGTCCTGCAGCCGCGCCATGGCCTGCTCGGGCGGCATGAACGCGCGGCCCTTTCCGGCCCCCTCGTCGATGCGGTCCAGAATCTGTTGTTCCATCGCGAGCGCCGCTTGCGTCGTCACCAGATCGAAGTGGCCATCGAGGCGGTCCGACTTGCCGGGGATCAGATGGCCCTCGCGAATAAGTTCGCCGATCCGCTCCGCCACCGCGCCGCCTTCGAGACCCTTGATCTGGAAGCCGAGCGCAGCGCTGAGGATCGCTTGCGGCGAGAATGCCGCCTCGCGCTCGGACAGGTGGCGGATGGCAGAGGCCGTCGCGTGCTGTGCCTTGATCGTGCCGGCGGGCAAGAACAGGGCGGCCGCGCCGCTCACCGCCAGCGGACTTGGCGTGCGCAGCGCAGCGCCGATCCGGGTCGACACTTCACCAAGCGCGGCGGTCGCGGTTTCACGGAAGGTTGGACGTGCCTGTACCTCGGCGCGCGCCCTAGCCTCAGCGATGAGCGCCTTGCCGTCAAACCCCAGCGCGGCGGAGCGATCTTGCCAAGTTTGAACCAAGCCTGCGCGGTCCTCGACGGCGAGTTTAGGATCGCGGGTATTGACCGTCACCCGGTCCTGCCCCTGCGGCGATGCAATGCCGAGTTCCTCGACCTTGGTCAGGATGTCTTCGCGGCGCTGACTGAACTCCTTGATGACCTCGCTCGGCACGCCCTTGATCTCGAACGAGCCGTGCTTGCCCGCCGCCTCGGTCTCGTAGCCAAGCTTCTGCAGCTGGGCGCGGAAGGCGGCGTGGTAGAATTGGCCGATCGTCGTGTTGTTTTTCCAGATCTCGCCGTTCCACAGCGCCTTCCAGGTTCCCTTGGGATCGCGCGTCAGGTTGGCGACAACGGCATGGATATGACCTTGCGGATCGAGCGCGCGGCTCGTGTCGTGGGCGAACAGCGCATAGACGAGGTTGCCGGTCTTTTGCGGCTCGCCGCTGCGTGACCGATCGTAATTGCGGCTCTCGGCAAACTGCTTTTCGACGAGCTGCGACATGGTCGATTTGACGGCGGCGAGGTGCGCATCGAGGATCCGCTTGTCCCCGCTCACCAGCGCCAGGATCGAGGCTGACTTGGGCATCGAGAAGGTGAGGTCGAGACCCAGACGCCGCCCTTGGACCTGACCCACCATCTCGCCATCGGGCAAGCGCCCATTGAGGATGGCTTCGAACTGATCGCGTTCGACCTGGCCCTCCAGCCCGAGGGCGCGCGCACCTTCGCCGCCCCAGACCCCGGCTTCCGCGTGTTCATCGGCCGTGTAGTAGTTGTCGTTTGCGAAATAGTCGGCTGCGCCGCTCGACGACCTGACGGATGCGATGGAGTGCATGGGCTACATCTCCGGTCCGTCATCGTGGTCGGGTCCGTCCATTTCCGCGCCCCGGGAAACATCCTTCCCCCGTCCGTCCGCGGCCTCGCGGTCGATCGCTTCGGCAAGCTCGCGCGCAGCCTGCGTGGCCCGCTGGGCGGGGAGCTTCAGGGCGGTGCTGCGGGGGGCTTTGGATGCGGTTTCGGGCTCGTTGGCGCGCGCAGCTGAGGCGCTCTTCACGATCTCGGCGCTGGCGATCATCGAGCGCCCAAGGCTGGATTGCGGCGCTGCCGTGGGCTCGGTCGGCGTGACAGCAAAGTTCAGATCTTCCTGTCGGGGAGCCGGCTGCGGCTTTGCCGGCTCGTCATCGACCTGAGGCGCGGGGACCAGTTCCAGTTCGTCCTTGGTCTCGCGCCCGCCGCCTTCGGCTTCTGCGCCATCATCGCCGTCGCGCGCGAACTCGATCGGCTCGACATGGGCGCGCAGGACATAGCCTTCGGCGACCTTGGGATAGTCCTTGTAGGTGAGCTTGATCCGGGCGGCATCGAAGCCTTCGGGGAATACCAGGAAGCCGCGCAGCGAGGGCAGCTTCATGATGTCGTCGGGCAGCACCAGCGGCTGCACTTCGGAGCGCGGGGTGATCGTCGCGGCGTCGCGGATGTTGGAATAGCCATAGCTGTAGGCCTCATCCATCATCCGCACTTCACGGTGGCCGATATAGTCCGAGCAGTGCTCTGCGGTGTCGCGGTCAGCGGCTGCGAGGACAAGCTTGGTGCGCGCGAGCGAGGCGAGGTTCTGAGCCCCTTCCTTGCCATAGGTCTCGGCCAGTTTGGCAAAGGAATGGATGCCAAGTACGAAGGCTCCGCCGAAACCCCGCGCGGTCTGCAGGCCGTCCTCGATCGCCGGCAGGCGGTGCAGGGCATGGACCTCGTCGAAGAAGAACCAGGTGCGAAGATCGCGGGTGCGCGGCAGGCGCATCAGGGTGTGGACCGCGAGGTTCATCCAGAGCGAGAGCAGCGCCCGGTTCAGCACCAGTTCGTTGTGCGAGGAGGTGATGAAGAGGATCGAGCCGGGCTTGTTCTCCGCTCGGATCCAGTCGGAGATCGAGAACGGCTCCTTGCCTTCGGGCAGGAAGCGCAGGGCCTGAGCATTGGTGTTGAAGACGGCGCGAATTGATTCCGCCATCTTGGCCGCCTCGGGCGCGGTCAACGGATCGGCGACGGTGTGCTCGAGGAGTTTGTGGACCTCCTTGAGGTCGGCCATCATCAGCTTGCTGGCGAGCGCCTGATTGGTGGCCTCGCCAAGCTTGATCAGCTTGATACAGGTCTCGACGAACAGCGTGCGCGCAGCGAGCATCCAGAAGGGTTCTGCGCCGCCACCGTCGGCGGGAAGCAGGGCAGCGGCGATCCCGGTGAAATCGGCATGGTTCTTCGCTTCGGCGAACACCGACCAGGACGGGCAGCGCTCGTCCATCGGGTTGAGGATGGTGTCGGTTTCGGGGTTGTAGAATGCCTCGACATAGGCCCCGGTCAGGTCGAACACGACGGCCCGGTCGCGCCGCGCGCGCATCTGCGCGATGAGCGCGCGCATTTGGGTTGTCTTGCCCGTGCCAGTCGATCCGATCATGATGGTATGAGCCTGCTCGGTGCGCCAGGGGAAGGGCACCCCAGCAATCGAATAGACATGGTGGATGCCGGCTTGCTTGCGCTGCGCGAGGCTCATTTTCATGATGTCGTCGAAGGTCTTGCCAGGCAGGCGTTCGGCAATCTCTGCTCCCAGCATATCGTGGTTATGGGCGTTGATGACATGGGCAAGTTCACTGGCATCGACCAGCATCGCGCCGCGCTGGTGACGCTCCTCCAGGATCGACTTGCCGCGCCGCTTGGAGAAGTCGACGAACCACACCGCGATCGGCACGGCGACGAACAGCGAGATGAATAGCGAGCCCCAAATGGCGCGCATCAACTTGTTCCAGGCGATGACGACATCAGGGTGGCTGGAGATCATCGAAATAGGCGCCGGGATCACTTCGCCCGAAGGCAGCGTCAGGTTGAGAATCTTGCGTGGATTGAACTCCATGAAGCTCCATCCAGCAGCGTAGATCCGCATCAGGATCATCTGAACCTCGTGCTCATGGAGGAGCAGCGCGAGGACGATCGAAAGCGCCACGCAGAAGGTGAAAAACCACACCAGCAGCGGCATCTTTGCGGAGGCAAACCACATCATGAATTCGTGGGTGATGAGCTGCGAGCCGCGGGTGAAATCGCCGGCGTTGCGCGGCATGTTCCCGCGCGCGGAATGGTGTTGCAGCTTGCCCGGGCGCGCGCGGTCGGACCAGGTGTCAGGACGCGGCACAGAGCGCCTCCATCCGGCGTTCGGCTTCGGAGATCAGAGCGGTATGGGCATCGGGGTACTGGCGCTGGACAATGAGGTCAGCAACCAGGAACAGATACTCGGCCGAGAACTGCCGGCGGCGGTCGGCCTCGCTCGTGCCCGACATGACGCCCAGGAACTGCTCGAGCGCGATTCGCAGCAAGTTAGATCGGGAGACGTTTTGCGCGGTTGCGGCAGCCTGCGCCGCATCGGCCAGCGGCTGTGGAAGCCGGAGGGTAATCAGAACTGTTTCAGTCATCACCACGCCCTTCGAGAGGGCCTGGTGGAGATTGCGCGAGAAGGGTTTTAGGCCATCGGCGGGCCCCTGGCAAGAAAGCCGTTGGGGACCAAATGGCGTATTACAATGTAATACCGTGAAACTCGCGGAATTCCGAGACTGCAACGACGGGCTTCAACGCTGTAATACGATGTATTACCAAAGGCCCACTCTGTACACACACGCATTTCCGCCATTTTCCCTACGGCCCTGCCGTGTAGGGTGTGCAACTCTTCCCCTTAATCCGCTGCCTTGTGTCTGGTAGGTGATTGCTGGTCTTTCTGGCGCAAGGATTCGGGTCTTGACCGCCTGTCTGGGGACCAGCGAGTTCCGCTGATTACAGGACGGGCCGCACGATTTATTTGCAGGGTCGATGGCAAAAGGCTTGCCACTGCGCTCGCTGCTTGGAATCCTCAGGTCGGGAGGTTTCAGCACCAACCACGAGGTATCATCATGGCCAGGAAAGGAAGCCTTGAAGCGGAACGACAGGCAATCGCGAAGGAGCGTCAAGCGCTGGAAGCGCGCGAGACGAGACTGCGCGAGAGCGAGCGGGCGGCGAGTGTCGAGTTGATGCACAAATCGGTTCTCGGCAAGGCGCCGTTCGAGAGGGTCGAAGCATTCTTCGCCGCTCTCGGAAAGCTCGGTCTGGACGAAGCGGAAAAGCGCCTGCGGGCAAGCTGAAACCGGCCTCGACAGAGGCCAGCACAGCCGGGGCTCGATGCCCCGGCTGTGCTTTATCTGGCACACAAAAAAGGGGGCCGGAGAGCACCTTGTCGGTGCCCTCCGGCGCTGCGGTCGATGATCATGTCAGAACGGGCAATCCGCGTCCCATTCGGGATCCATCACCACGCTCATGAAGCTTGCGGCGCGGGCGATGTTCGCTTCGTCGAAGTCGTCAGCCATCATGCCCGGGACGGAATGGACGATCCGGTCGATCAGGTCCTGGGGCAGGGCGTTGTAGTCGCCCTCGTCGATGGCGAGAAAGCAGCCGAATTCGTCCTCGATAACGTGCTGGTCGAAAAAGCTGTGCTGGGCCCGGATCGTTGCGGCGCGCAATGCTGCGTCATAGCTGATGGGGTCGAAAGCCGGGATGTCGAGGGTCTTGGTAAGAGCGTTCATGTGAGCCTCCTGTCAAAGGAATTGAAGAGGTCACCTTCGGGATGGCCGAGCTTGGACCGGGTCAGGAACGGGCCGCCCGCGGCCCGCCGCGAAGCGGGGGTGGGGGAGCCGATTTTTTCGCCTTCTTCAGGCGTAAAAATTGGGGGAACCTCCCTTCTTGACGCGGGCCAATGGCGGCCATCATGCTTGGAAGTCTGCGAGAGTGTTTAACCCTGTTGGGGAGCACCCCGGTGGTCCACGCGCGGGTACCGCTTGCCCGGCCGATGCGAAGCCTTCGCGCCCCTTCCAGCAGGCCGTCAGGCCATTACTGGCGGGGGCAAGATGCGAGCGAGCCGGGCCATGACAGTGTGCGTCCGGGTCGACAAAAAAGAAGGGCATCCGGCGGTGAGGCCGGACACCCTTCTGGTTGATGCAATCGCAGCTGGTGCCGCTCAGAATGGCGGGAGGTCATCGCCATTGACGGTGCCACATGCCGTGCGCTTCATCGCAGGCCGCTCAGCTTGCGCTGCGGCTTTGGTCCGCGCCGCCGGGGTCTCGTTCTGAACCGAAGCGTCGCGCACAATGTGGAGGGGAATGCGTGCTTCGCGGAGGCGGTCAGCAAGGTTCGCCTGGATGCCGCCGCCGCTGCACACCACGGCCTCGACAGGCTTGAAGGCGAGCATGCGGGCGTTGCGCTGATAGGGTGCGGAAGGTCCCCGCGAAGTATCGGGCTTGCACAGGATCACCGGCACATTGTGGCGCGATGCCCAGGCTGCCGCGATCACGTCCGCGCCCTTGTTCTGGGCGGTCGTTGCCAGCGCCATCGACGGGACCCGGGCATGGATCGCGTCGAGATAGTCTTCAACCAGCGCAATGTCGGTGAACTGCTGTCCGCCCGAGAACACCACGACCGGACCCGATGGGGCAAACTGCTCGCGCCGCTGCGCTTTCTGTGCCGCGAGATAGTCGCGCGCTTCGATCATCGAGGCATTGGTCTTGGACGAGACCCGCGAGCCCCGCACCGGCGAGAACGGGCGGCCGGTCTCGACAAGGTAGATCCGCGCGGCATGGTCGCGCATGCACTCCATCGCATCGCGGCATTCGGCAAGGCTGCGGGCCTGCATGGTCAGGTCCTCGAGATCGGTCGCGTAGACCTCGCTCGGATCGTATTCGCGCAGCTTTTCCTGGAGGCGGTTCGCCATTGCGTCCTCGCGGTCGTCGAGGCGCTTGGCGACGACATGGAAGCTGTTGGCCACGCCCCAGGCGACTTCGCTGGCGAAGTCCTCCATCCGGGTGTCGCGGAACAGGTCGAAGACCGTTGCCAGCATCATCTCGATCGCCGCCTGCGCAACTTCTGGGTCGGGCATTTCGGCAGCGCTCGGCTCATGTTCGATCGAGAGCTTCGCTAGTTCGGTCTGCTCCATGAATGCCCGGGCGTAGTCAGGCGTCGCGATTTCGCGCGCATAGTGTTCGGCTAGGTCGGCGAAGTTCGAGAAACGGTCCGTCATGATAACCTCCAAATGGAATTTTCTCTCATCACGCTGATGAAAGATGTGCCTTGAAGGACGCCGGAGTCAGGCAGTCAGGGACGGCGGCGCGCACGCGCTGCCGCCGCGATTAGCGGGCGTGGGGGGAGCCGATTTTTGCTCGCAAGGCGCTAGCCGCAGCAGGCCAAAATCGGGGGGTACCCGCGATCCTTGACGGGCGCCAATCTCCCAGGCGTCATGCTATGGCGATGCTGATTTCGCTCAGCCACCGAGATGAGAGAGAGATTACGGTTTTGCCCCCGAACCCCATCTGGGCGTTCGGGGTTAACCGCAAAACACGCTTAGACCTTTTCCACTCAGAGGCGGTCGAACACCGATCCCATGCGGGGCGAAAACAGACGCTCGTAGGTCTTGAGGAGATGCGTGTCGGTCATCGCCGCAACGAAGTCGCAGATGACCCGAAGGTCGCCGCCAGCAACTTCGTACTTTGCGAGCTCTTCGCGTGGCAGCAGCCGAGCGGGATCGGCCTGCATCGCCTCGAAGACGGCGACCACCATTCCCTGGCCCTTGAACTCGAGGTGCTGGACGGCAGGCGAGGTAATAACCTCATCGACGACGAAGCCTTGCAGCACGTCGAGGAACTCGCGCTGGGGAGAGGCGACGGCAACGCCCCAGCGCAGGAATGGCTCGGCGAACTCGGGGCGCTCGACGAACTCGACCGCGGTCAGGAAGTGGTGGACGAGGCGCCCGATGAAGCGCTTGCGCGAAGCGGGGCCGCCGAACAGGCCATCGACCATCTGTGCAAAGACGTCGTTGTCGCTTTCGCCCGGGTACTTGGCCTTGAGCGCGTCGAGGAATGAGGGGCACTTGTCCTGGAGCGCGGCCGCGAAGCGCTCGCGCGTGACGAGATCAAGTGCGATCGCGTCCTCCAGATCATGAACGCCGTAGGCAATGTCATCGGCCGCATCCATGATCGAGCAGTCGAGTGCCTTGTGGCGGGGCTTACCGTGCTTGCCCTCCTGCGCCGCGAAGGCCTGGAAGGCCTCGCGGTCCGGATGCGACAGGGGCTGGAGGATCCAGTCGACGACGTCCTGTTCGCTATCGAGATAGCATTTCGGCGGTTTGCTCGCGCGGCCGTCGATGATCTTGATCGTCGAGGGACCAGCTAGCAGTGCGGGGGCGAAACCAGGGTTTGCAATCCGGCTGAAGGCGACCGGGTATTTGAGGACCCCGAGCATCGTCCGGCGCGACAGGTTCGCGCCAGCGCCTGCGGAGAAATTCTCGAGGCGCGCGAGGATGCGCAAGGTCTGGCCATTGCCCTCGAACCCGCCAGCACCGCGCATGCAGTAGTTGAGCGCGATTTCGCCGCCATGCCCGAAGGGCGGGTGCCCGAAATCGTGGGTGCACCCGATCGAGTGGATCGTGCCGCGATCGGGCAGCAGCGGGGTCGCCGGATGATGGGGGAAGGACTTCTCGAGCTGGCGGGCGATGCCGCCAGCGATCTGCGCAACCTCGAGCGAATGGGTGAGGCGGGTGCGATAGAAATCGCTGTCACCGAGGTTGAGGATCTGGGTCTTGCCCTGCAGCCGCCGGAACGAGGCCGAGTGGATCACGCGCGCATAGTCGATGTCGCCATCGTCCCGCGCGTCCTCGCTCTGCGGGGTCCAGCCCTCGCGGCGGGCTGACCAGTCACGGGCAATAGTCATGGCGATCAGCGGATCACGGTGACGGCGACACCGGCTGCGTCCGCGACGGTGCGCCACTGCTTGTCGGCGGTCAGCGCCGGAAGACCGTCCCGGCGCGCGAGCGCCAGGCAGAAGCGGTCGCCGAGCGACAGGCCGGCATCGGCCGTCGCAGCACGCAGGCGCCCGGCGATGGTGGCGAGCGCCTGGTCGGCCTCGACGATCGCCATCGGCAGGGGCCGCAGCATGGCGTCGACTTGTTCGGCGGGCATGCCCGCATGGATGAAATGGCTGACGACCTCGGCGTAGTTCACGCTCGACATGCGCGAGGCACCGATCGCATCGGCGACCTTGCCCGCGCCGGGCTCGTCCCGGAGCAGGGCAAGCAGCGCGGAGGCGTCGAGCACGACTTCGCTCATTCGCCCGTTTCCTCGCGACGGCGAGCAAGGAACGCGTCGACCGATGCGTCTGCCTTGTCGCCCGTGTACTTCTTGGCGAGCGCCTGGGCGTGAGCGACCGATTGCGCCACGGTACGCAGGATCACGCCGTCCTCGGTTTCCTCGACCAGCAGCGCGCCACCGCCGGCCAGACCGAGGCGCTTGCGGATTTCGGCCGGCAGGCTCATCCGTCCGTTTGGCGTGATCGTCACTTGCACCGTCATGGTACTGCTCCTGATGCGGCGGACGCCTCGCGAAGCGCGTGCGTGAGCCAATCCAGGAAGCATATGCCACAAAATCGCAAACGTGTCACGAATAGCTCTACGTGGCACGATCATCCAGATTGATAATATATCTTATGTTAATAGCGATACCGC
>NZ_APCQ01000790.1:0-2709 GCF_000410615.1 Novosphingobium sp. B-7
CCCCAACCTACTGATTACAAGTCAGTTGCTCTACCAATTGAGCTAAGTCGGCTAAATGGTGGAGGATGACGGGATCGAACCGCCGACCCCCTGCTTGTAAGGCAGGTGCTCTCCCAGCTGAGCTAATCCTCCATTTTGCCTGGCAACGTCCTACTCTCACAGGGACAAGGTCCCAACTACCATCGGCGCTAGAGAGCTTAACTTCCGTGTTCGGTATGGGAACGGGTGTGACCTCTCTGCCATCATCACCAAACTATGAAGGCATATTCCTTCAAAACTAGATAACATTGCTACATATTATATGGTTAAGTCCTCGATCTATTAGTATTCGTCAGCTCCACATGTCACCATGCTTCCACCTCGAACCTATCAACCTGATCATCTTTCAGGGATCTTACTAGCTTACGCTATGGGAAATCTCATCTTGAGGGGGGCTTCATGCTTAGATGCTTTCAGCACTTATCCCTTCCGCACATAGCTACCCAGCTATGCCCTTGGCAGAACAACTGGTACACCAGCGGTGCGTCCATCCCGGTCCTCTCGTACTAAGGACAGCTCCTCTCAAATTTCCTACGCCCACGACGGATAGGGACCGAACTGTCTCACGACGTTCTGAACCCAGCTCGCGTACCGCTTTAATGGGCGAACAGCCCAACCCTTGGGACCGACTACAGCCCCAGGATGCGATGAGCCGACATCGAGGTGCCAAACCTCCCCGTCGATGTGGACTCTTGGGGGAGATAAGCCTGTTATCCCCGGGGTAGCTTTTATCCGTTGAGCGATGGCCCTTCCATGCGGAACCACCGGATCACTAAGCCCGACTTTCGTCCCTGCTCGACTTGTAGGTCTCGCAGTCAAGCTCCCTTATGCCTTTGCACTCTACGAATGATTTCCAACCATTCTGAGGGAACCTTTGGGCGCCTCCGTTACACTTTAGGAGGCGACCGCCCCAGTCAAACTGCCCACCTGACACTGTCTCCCGGGTCGATAAGACCCGTAGGTTAGAATTTCAATACAGTCAGGGCGGTATCCCACCAGCGCCTCCACCGAAGCTAGCGCTCCGGTTTCAATGGCCCCCGCCTATCCTGTACAAACTGTACCAAAATTCAATATCAGGCTACAGTAAAGCTCCACGGGGTCTTTCCGTCCTGTCGCGGGTAACCTGCATCTTCACAGGTACTATAATTTCACCGAGTCTCTGGTTGAGACAGTGCCCAAATCGTTACACCTTTCGTGCGGGTCGGAACTTACCGGACAAGGAATTTCGCTACCTTAGGACCTTTATAGTTACGGCCGCCGTTTACTGGGGCTTCAGTTCAGAGCTTCGCTTACGCTAACCCCTCTCCTTAACCTTCCAGCACCGGGCAGGTGTCACCCCCTATACTTCGCCTTACGGCTTCGCAGAGAGCTGTGTTTTTGCTAAACAGTCGCTTGGGCCTATTCACTGCGGCTTTCCGTTAAGAAAGCACCCCTTCTCCCGAAGTTACGGGGTCATTTTGCCGAGTTCCTTAACCAGAGTTCTCTCGCACACCTTAGGATTCTCTCCTCGCCTACCTGTGTCGGTTTGCGGTACAGGCACCTTTTATCTCGCTAGAAGCTTTTCTTGGCAGCGGGGAATCAAAGACTTCGCTCCATAAGGAGCTTCCCCATCACAGCTCAGCATACGCGATAAGCGGATTTGCCTACTTATCAGCCTAACTGCTTGGACGTGCACAACCAATCGCACGCTTCTTCTATCCTTCTGCGTCCCTCCATTGCTCAAACGATAAAGAGGTGGTACAGGAATATCAACCTGTTGTCCATCGCCTACGCCTGTCGGCCTCGGCTTAGGTCCTGACTAACCCTGAGCGGACGAGCCTTCCTCAGGAAACCTTAGGCATTCGGTGGACGGGATTCTCACCCGTCTTTCGCTACTCATACCGGCATTCTCACTTCTAAGCACTCCACCAGTCCTTCCGGTCTGACTTCACTGTCCTTAGAACGCTCCCCTACCACTGATACCATTGGTATCAATCCGCAGCTTCGGTGGTGTATTTAGCCCCGGTACATTTTCGGCGCAGAGTCACTCGACTAGTGAGCTATTACGCACTCTTTAAATGGTGGCTGCTTCTAAGCCAACATCCTAGTTGTCTAAGCAACTCCACATCCTTTTCCACTTAATACACACTTTGGGACCTTAGCTGGCGGTCTGGGCTGTTTCCCTTTTGACTACGGATCTTATCACTCGCAGTCTGACTCCTAAGGATAAGTCATTGGCATTCGGAGTTTGACTGAATTCGGTAATCCGATGAGGACCCCTAGTCCAATCAGTGCTCTACCTCCAAGACTCTTACACTTAAGGCTAGCCCTAAAGCTATTTCGGGGAGAACCAGCTATCTCCAGGTTCGATTGGAATTTCTCCGCTACCCACACCTCATCCCCGCACTTTTCAACGTGCGTGGGTTCGGGCCTCCATTCAGTGTTACCTGAACTTCACCCTGGACATGGGTAGATCACCTGGTTTCGGGTCTACGACCACGTACTAAACGCCCTATTCAGACTCGCTTTCGCTGCGGCTCCGCCTCTTCAGCTTAACCTCGCACGGGATCGTAACTCGCCGGTTCATTCTACAAAAGGCACGCCATCACCCGTTAACGGGCTCTGACTATTTGTAGGCACACGGTTTCAGGATCTCTTTCACTCCCCTTCCGGGGTGCTTTTCACCTTTCC